>WRNI01000121.1 GCA_009776695.1 Methanomassiliicoccaceae archaeon | reverse complement strand
CGATGGCGGCGACGACGCACATCGATCTTCTGATACAGGCGGCCGACAACGGCATACGGACGAAAGTTTTTCACGGCGTCTCGATATTCTCGGCGTGTCCGTCATCCCTCGGCCTTCAGCCGTACAAGTTCGGCCGTACCGTCACGTTACCGTTCATCGAGGACGGTTATCATCCGCGCTCACCGTACGATCATATCGCCGCCAATAAGAAGGAAGGTCTCCATTCGATGATACTGCTGGACATACGTACCGCGGAGGAACGTTATATGACGGCGCACCAGGCGATAGAATGGCTCATTGACGCCGAACGTAAATGGAATTGCAATGTAATTGAAAATGATACGGTGATATGCGTCGCATCCAGGCTCGGATCGGATGATGAAAAAATATTCGCAGGATATCCCGGCGACCTTCTTAGAATGGACCTTGGCGAACCGCTGCACACTCTGGTGATACCCGGCAAGCTTCACTTCATGGAATCATATGCGCTCGTACATCTCGCCGGTGCTCCGGCGTCCTTGATAAAGGACGATTAATACCAGACGCTGTCCAGGTCCAGCCCTTTGCGGACGTTCTTCCTGACCATCTCTATCTTCTCTTTGTCCTTAGGATCGATACGTGCGATCAGGTGCTCTATCGTCTCCGTCACGTGCAAAGTGTCCTCATTGGTCATCAGTATCGGAACGTTCAGCTCATCCGCTCTTGACAATACGGTATGCGACGGCCTTATCCCTCCGGTCACGACCATGCACGACGTGTCCGTGGACAATGCTGCCAAATGTATCTCGATGCGGTCGCCGCCCGTGATCACCGCTTTTCTTCTGGATCTGCGCATATATCTTATCGCGGTCTGGGTGCTCATCGCTCCTACCAGCATGGTTTCAACGATGTTGTCAATACCGCCTGCGCCGGCTATGACCTTCGCGTCCATCTTTTCCGACAGTTCCGAGACCCTGAATGTCCTCAGTTCCGGCATCGCGGGTATCTCGCCGAACACCCTTATCCCGCGGTCCTCCAGGAACCTGCGCTCCGGGCAGTCGGAACATCTGTTGAGAATTACGCCGGTCATATTGAGGCCTCTCTGCTCGCAGAGCTCCCTGAACATGAACACCGTGTCTATTGACTGCTGCGATGATGTGCTCACGAGTATTATCGGCGCGTTCAGCGCCTCGGCAATGTCCATATGCGAAAGCTTGTGCGCCCATCCGTTGGTGAAGTCCTTGCTTCCCTCGATGATCATGAACTCCTTGCCTTTGCTCAGTTCCTTATATCCTTTGACGATGTCGTCAATGCTTACCGGCTCCGATATGTCGTAAGAGAACGGAGACAGCTTCTTCCCTTCTTCCAGCCCAAGAACTTCGGCCATCAGCGAGGCGTCCTGGTCCATGGGCTCGCCGTTCACCTTTATCATGCTCTCGCGGAACGGTTTGTAGAATCCTGCTTTCCCGGGATAGTTCATCGCAAGCCCTAAAGATATCACTGATTTCCCCGATCTTGCGCCCACGGATGCCAGATAGACATTCTTCATTTCATCACCTTAATGTTGTCAGGGCGTCCACCGCCCAGCTTCCTTCGTTCTTCTTTCCTATCATTACGGGATTGATTTCAAGTTCATATATCTCTGGGTTGTCAAGGGCGATCCTCATCATCCCTGTCATTATTTCCTTCAGAGAATCTATGTCGGCGGGAGGCCTTCCTCTTGCGCCGGAAAGCATCCGGTATGCCTTCGATGACATTATCATCTTATCCATATCGGCATCGGACATCGGTATCAGCGATCTTGATATCTCGCCTATGATCTCAACGTATATCCCTCCGAGACCGAACGCGAGAACGGGGCCGAACTGGTCGTCGCGTATCATCGACAGTATGACCTCCTGACCGGAGGCCATCTTCTGCACCGAGATGCCGTCTATTTTAGCGTCAGGCACCGCGGTCCTGCATCTGACGGTCAGCGATTCGAACGCTTCGCGGACGCCTTCCGGCGCTGTGATATTGACAATGACGCCGCCTATGTCCGTCTTGTGCTGAATGTCCGGCGACACTATCTTCATCACTACGGGGTACCCGATGCTCTCGGCGGCGGCGAGCGCCTCGCGCGGGCTGACCGTCAGTATCTCCGGCGGAACGGGAATGCCGTACGCGGACAATATCGATTTTCCCTCTTCCTCTGACAGAGACGACCTGAACTCATTCTTTGCGATGTCGATGAGCTTTAGCACGACCTGCCTTCCCGATGCCGCCGGAAGCGGCGTGTCATCGATGCGCCGGCGGGATGTCTGCGATCTTCTCAGGTATGATAGTGCACGCACGGCCCTGTCTGGCGAAGGATAAGAGGGAACGCCGTTATCGCGAAGTATCGATATCGCCGATTCACATTCCCTGCCACCGGCGAACGCCGCCGTCACGGGAATCTTTAATTTATCCTTCATCGCCGATATCGCTGACGCCGCGGCCCTCAGGTCGGCCGTGTCGACGGGCGACGATAATACCACGGCGGCGCCGACGTTCTCGTCCTCCGCCGCCATACTGAGGGCGTCCGTT
>WRNI01000120.1 GCA_009776695.1 Methanomassiliicoccaceae archaeon | reverse complement strand
TATCGGCGTGTGCGTGCCCGGTTTCGAATTCATCGGCTCGACGCCCTGGAATTTTCCCTCGTTCAGCTGAAGGCCGATGCAGCATATCCTCGGCGGGCCGTCAAAGTACGTGGGATCGGAATTATCAACGGAGCACGGATAGAACGCGCCTATGTGTGAACCTCTCATCCATCCCGCGACAAGCATCGTGCTCATGAACGGCTGTAAGTATTCTCCAACAGCGGGAAGACCGCTCTGTGCCCTGCATATGCATACAGGATCATCTTTACCGACGTACTTTCCGGCGGTCATGTTAAGCTTGTCCGTACTGACGACGGCCGCGGGTCCCACACCCGATCTGCTGTTAACTCTTTTTATTGCGTATCTCGTGGTGTCGCCCAAAAGGCTCAAAATGCTTAATGTTTCCTCGGGCGACGACATGACGACCTTCTTTGAATCGACGACATCGTGTATCTCAACGTCAAATCCTTTCTTTGCTCTCGCATCTATTACAAGGCCCGTAGTTGTGAACGGATCGAGATATATCCTTGACAGCGGTAAAGAATACGCTGCCGGTTCCGTCTTGTCTGCCATGAAGAATAACATCGGCTCGGAACCGCGTTCGGCGAACTCCATCTCTGCGGACCCCGGGCCCGCTCCTTTTACGTTACCGCTGAACGCATCCGTCAGAAGGTCCTGACCGGCTGCGTACAGTTTCATCTTCTTGGCAAGCTTCGTGGCCTCCATGAACGCATTCCACGCAATTCCATGAATTTCCTTGTTGTTCTCGCCCTTCCGGTGCGTCATCAGCAGATTGATGTCGTCGCCCACTCTCGTTACGTAAAAGTCCTCTATCGTTCCCTGCTTGGCGCCTTCGGCGAGCATCTCTCTGCATTTGTCCATCATAGCCGGGTGCGGCCTTGAATGACCTACCACTGAACCTACATCCGCTTTGATGACTGAAACCGTTATCTTCTCTGACATTTGTCCACCCGATATTGCCTTCACCTATCGCACAGGCATTAAAAATAACTTCGGTCTCGTCAGCGCCGATTATACATATACTGCAAAGGGACACGTCAGGTATTTATGCTGAACAGCAATGACTGTTGACGTTAACATGAGCGTCTTAAGATCTTCGAACGACATTTCGGTGAATGATTCCGCGGTCACAGTGAACGGGTGGATACAGGATATACGCAATCTCGGAGGCATATCCTTCGTTATACTGAGGGACCGTTACGGAACGATACAGATAACATTGCCGAAGAAAAAGATAGATCCGGAACTTTTTGAGAAGATCACAACGCTGTCAAGAGAGTCCGTCGTTTCGGTAACGGGCGAAGTGAAAAAGAGCGACCAGACCGAGCTCGGACTGGAGATCATTCCTTCTTCCTTCGAACTGCATTCGGATGCAGCCGTCCCGTTACCGATGGGCGTCATCGATAAGGTTAACGTCGAAATGGACACGCGCCTGAACAACAGGTTCATCGATCTCCGGAAGCCTGAGGTCAGGGCAATATTCGAACTGAAATCATTAATGCTCGAGCTTCTGAACGAAGCTATGGTCAGTAACGGCTTTTTACAGGTATTCACACCGAAGATCGTTGAATCGGGTGCTGAAGGCGGCGCCACTCTCTTCAAACTTGATTATTTCGGAAGGCCTGCGTACCTTGCCCAGAGTCCGCAGTTATACAAGCAGATGCTCATGTCCACCGGTCTTGACCGCATATACGAGATAAGCCCCGCGTTCCGCGCCGAACATTCGAATACGAACCGTCATGTCACCGAGTTCATATCGTTCGACGGAGAGATGTCATGGATATCGTCGCAATCTGACGTTATGAAAATGATCGAGAGCATCGTGGACCATATACTCAGCGGGCTGAAAGAAAAAGGAAAGAAGCAATTGAAGATATTGGGAAAGGAGATCAACGTTCCTCCCGTCCCGTATCCCGTTCTCACGTACTCGGAATGCCTTGGGATGCTGGCGTCAAAGGGCATGCATCTGAAGGAAGGCGATGATCTCGGTACGGAGGGAGAGAAGCTTATAGGCGACATCATGCTCGATAAAGGATATGAGATGTACTGGATCGCCGAATATCCGGAGCTTGAGAAACCGTTCTACATCATGGAGAAGGACGGGACACCGTTCTCATTCTCGTTCGACCTGGATTACAAGGGACAGGAGATATCATCGGGCGGTCAGCGCGAGCACCGTTACGATAAGCTTGCGGAACGTATGAGGAAAAAGGGACTCGACCCGGAGAGCTTTGATTTCTATCTCGACGCGTTCAAATACGGGATGCCCCCGCACGGTGGGTGGGGCATCGGATTGGAGCGTTTGCTGGTTAAGATGCTGGACCTTCCGAACATACGTGAAGCGATACTTTTCCCCAGGGACCTGAGCAGATTATCGCCGTAGCACTTTCGGTGCTTTCGGTCTTCATATTCGGACGTCTGGCTCATATGTTCCGGCATGAATTTCACAGAGTACTTTCGCTCACCTCCCCCGTTCAGCCTTTTAAATATGTTCCGCGTTCCGTATAATATGGCAACTGCGGGCGACCGGTAC
>WRNI01000119.1 GCA_009776695.1 Methanomassiliicoccaceae archaeon | reverse complement strand
GGCGGCCGCCGCGGAGACGCCGAATCCCCGTGTATTTTGTGTGTTTTCGGCGTCTGCCGCCGTCTGCGCATCGTAAAAACACCGAAAACCGTCACAATCAATTTATAACCCCGAGTAGGTGCGTATATACAGCAACAACGGGGGTTAAACAATGGCAGTATGGTTGTGCAGAGCAGGATTGCGAGGAGAATACGAGAACAAGTTCATCGACACGAAGAGCATCTACCTGATCAGAAGCGTCAGCATAAACCTGACGGGCAAGACGGACATGCAGGAACTTATGAAACTGATATCGTCGACGTATCCGACCGAACCGGACGGTTCCGTGGTGACGATGTCGTCGCAGGCACGCGCCTTCGCCACCAAGGTGAAGGTGGGCGATTGGGTGATCGTCCCTAGCATGGGACCGGACAGGCTCCTGTTCATCGGAGAGATCACAGGGGATTACGAGTACGACGGGAAGAAGAGCGAGCTGAAGCATTCGCACACGGTCGACTGGAAATACGGCGCGTGGGAAAGGTCGGCGTTCGACGACGACATCGTGAGAACGGTGGACGCGTTCGATACATTCATGTTATTCTTCAAGATGAGGCAGGACAGGCGCATAAGGGACATCGTCAGGATGGGCACACCGTTCTCTTCCCTGCCGATGCCTAAGAGGATAACAATAAACAAACCGGAGAACGAGCCGCTCGAGGAGACCGAGTTCGTCGCCGAGGACTCCGCCGAGGTCAAAGAGGTCATCGCCGAGGTCAGGGAAGCAATAACCGAAGTTAAGAAGTCGAACATCGCCGAGGCCGCCGCCGTAAGGAAGGTGCTTGAGGAAGTGAAGGACATCATCGCCGAGGTGAGGGAAACAATAACCGAGGTGAAGAAGGCAACGATCACGGAGGCGATCGAGGTCAAGAAGGTCATCGCCGAGGTCAGGGACGCCATAGACGACGCGGCAGGTGCCGGCGGTAACAACATCGTATACGCCGACAGCGGTCACGGATGGAACAAAGGCGTCGTGTGCTGCAGGTGCGACCCGACGTACTACGACATCCTGAAGACAAGGCGCTGCTTCAGGCGCTGAGCCTCAGAAAAGCGATAAGAACGCGGTATCAAGACCGAACTGCATAAGCACCACCGGTATCAGCAGGCATCCGGAAAGATGGACCCTGCCGATACCGGCGCTTATCGGTATAAGGCCGACGATCGAGGATATCAGGAGTATCCCTATCCCCCATACCCCGGTCATCAGCGCCGTAAGGGTGATGATGATGACCACGATCGCCGCGTTCATTTTTTTCACATTCACTTTTGTTATGAATTTTGACATCGCCTTGCCTGAACGTATCGTTGCCCAATAGCCAATCAGGGAGGCGATCGCGACACTGAGCAGCATAAGCATGAACATCCAGTTGGCGACGCCGGACATACCGTCGCCGATTATCTCGCGCACAGCGACCATTGTGCCTGTTCTCCCCTTTCCGCTGACGGAAAGGGTGATCAGCGCGAATACTGTTCCTGCGGTACCAATGGATGAGACCAGCGCAATGAACCTTTCAGGTCTGTCCTCTTTCACGAACATCCTGGTGAATGCGGCCCCGGCCGTCGCGGTTATACCCGGGAACCAGCCGACCACGCTTCCCGTGAGCACTCCTTTCAATCCTGACGAAGGAGCAACCGGGTAGCGGTCATCATCGGTCTGCGGCGGTATCTCAGCGCCGCCGGCCGACGATATGAGCATCGGGATGCCGAAGAGCCCGGTCAGCAGCGGAAATAAGAGATCACCGCCGGACAGCAGACCGCTGTACGGAACGGGCATGAACATGCATATGCATCCCATTATCCCGGAGATGAATATCAGAGCGGCGGCGAAGCACCGGCCCTTAAGCGTTCTTTCGCCGAGAACAAGCGCCGTGACCGCCATCGCCAGCATGGGTATCGTTATCATTCTGAGGATATCGGCGAGGCCGCCCGCCATGAGATACTGCAGCGGAACGGCAACGGCAACGGCGCTGACTGCCCCGATAAGGCTGCCGATGGCGGCAGACCTGACAGCTTTCATTCCTTTGCCGTCAAGCAGCAGCCGGTGGCCGGGAAGGACGCTCATCACCGTGTCCTGATCGGGAACGCCGGTGAAGACCGAAGGAACGTAGCTGACAAATGAATGAACAACGGACGCGGAAACAATGCACGCGGACAGCAGCACCGGAACATACGAGGGATCGGCGAACAATAACATTAGCGAAGCTATCGAAGGATAAAAGACAAGCATGAGCGACGCCAGCGTGTTGACGTGTATCCCCGGGACGAGGCCGGAGAGCATCCCTATCGAAGAGCCTACGGCGCTCATGACGATGACCAGCGCGATTATATCAAATTCCACGCATCATACTGCCGCACGTAACAGATAAAACGTACAATTACAGTTATACTTCATTCCTCCGTCCGCCCGAACTGTGCGCGCGCCGTTCAGGATCGCGGCCGGGATGTTACCGCATACGGGCAACAGCCGCGGCAATACCGTTTTATAACGATTCGGGATAACGGATAACGATACGATGGACATCGAAAAAAGAATATCGCTCGTCACAAGGAACACGGAGGAGGCCGTAACGGCAGACGAACTGAGAGCCTTGCTCTCAAAGGACGGCCGTCCGACGGCATACATAGGATTCGAG
>WRNI01000118.1 GCA_009776695.1 Methanomassiliicoccaceae archaeon | reverse complement strand
AGCCGTTGATATAATGATAACAAATTGTTATAACATCGGTGATGCCGCCGGCAATCCCGCCGGCGGTATCGCCGGTCTTCTGTCCCTTTCCAATTCGGCGGTGCTGATCGCCAACTGCTATAACGCAGGCGACATGACCGCAGCGTCCAAAGGAGGCATACTGGGAGGAGCGTCGGGCAGCGCGACGGATATTGCGGTGATCAACTGCTATTATCTTGAGGGCGTCCCGTTATGCGGCGCCGGGATCGCATCCCTTACCGTTGACGGCGAGAACGCGGGAACGTATCCCGACAATACGTACGACCCGGTAAGGAACGCCGATCAGTTCACCGGTGAGAGAACGCCTGAAGAAATGAAGGCGTCCCTGTCGAACGCGCTGAAGAACAAAACAATATACTTCATCGGAACAACGGACACCGACACAATGTTCGGCGAGGTCGCCGGATGGGACTTTGAATCGGGTGACATATGGACGATAATATCCTACATCAACGACGGGTACCCGGTGTTCAAGGTGATGTACCCTGACGACGAGGATGATGATGACGACGATGATACCCCGCTGTGGCCGTGGATCGTGATCGTGCTGCTCGGTGTGCTGTTCCTTCTGATCTTCCTGGACGACGATGAAGAAGAGGTCACCGGCAGGGTGACGCACAACGGCAACGGACTTTCCGGCGTCACGGTATCGTACACCGTGGACGGGAAGAGCGGCAGCGTAAAAACAAACGGCAAAGGAATATACGTCATCGATGTGGACGAAGGCTCCGTCATATCGATAACGGGCGTCGTGAAAAGCGGATATTCCGTTAACGAAGCGCTCCCTCTGACGTTCACTGTGTCGAAGGATATAACGGAGGTCAACTTCACAATGCAGTGACCTCACCGTTCGCAGATCGTCGAACAACAGTAAAAAGGGAGGCCTTTGGCCTCCCATCTTTTCATTTTATTTTCACTTTGTTTTCACCTTATTTTCACTTTATTTTCTTTGTTCTTCCGTGTGTCCAGCATGTGCTGTATCGTTAACGGCATCGTGAAAGATTTTATAGGTCCGAACCTATGACCGCGTCATACCATGAAAAGAAGAACCGGTACCGTGGTCTCGGGGATAAGGATGCCGTTCATCTCGCGGGGTGACGATCTCGTTGATCTCGTTGTCTCGAATGTCCTTGAGGTAAGTGATGTGAAGGAGACCGACGTCATCGCCGTGACGGAGAGCATTGTTGCCATTTCTCAAGGAAATTTTGCGCATATAGATTCAATAGCCAAGGATATTGAATCAAAATTCGGTAAGAACGAGCACATAGGCGTCGTATTTCCCATATTCTCACGCAACCGGTTTGCGCAGCTTCTGCGCGGTATATCGAAAGGCGCCAAGAAAATAACAGTGCTTCTTAATTATCCGCAGGATGAGGTCGGGAACCCAATAATGGACCTTAAGAAGTGGAACCCGTACAATTACGTTCCCAATAAGGATGAGATGCAGTTCACCGGAAAGGAATTCCGTAAAAAATACGGCGAATATGTTCACGAGTTCACCAAGCTTGATTATATCGACTTATACGAAAGCCTGAACGATAACATCAGCGTGATACTGAGCAGGGATCCCGCCGAGATACTGAAACACACGAAGAACGTGATCGCAGCGGACATACACAACCGCGAAATGACCAAAAGCTACCTTATCGAAAGCGGTGCATCTAAGGTATTGACAATGGCGGAGATACTGAACACGCCTGATGGTGAGCGCGGTTACAATGAGAAGTACGGTATTCTGGGATCGAACATGTTCGGCCAGAACGAAGTGAAGCTTTTCCCTAGGGATTGTGACAAGTTCGTTCAGAAAGTTCAGGATGAGTTTTACAAGAGAACGAAAGTGAGGCCGCATGTGATGGTATACGCGGACGGGGCGTTCAGGGATCCCGTGTGCGGGATATGGGAACTGGCGGACCCGGTTGTATGTCCGGGAAATACGAAAGGCCTTGAAGGCTCTCCGAGCGAAGTTAAACTGAAGACCATCGTCGCCGGCGAGAAGGACAAGGAGGCGGCGCTCAGAAGGGCGCTTGACAGCAAGGACCGCGGGACGCTCTCGCTGGGAACGACACCGAGGCAATACAAAGATCTGCTGGGAAGCATCGCCGACCTTGTCAGCGGCAGCGGCGACAAAGGCACGCCGGTCATTCTGATTCAGGGATACTTTGACAACCTGCTGAAGGAATGAGCGCGATCGCGGACCGACAGAGCGCCGTTCCCTTCCTTCACATTTTTCCTTACTGAAAAGTGCGGCGCTCAGCGTGCTGTATCTGTGAATAAAATCATGCATTATTCCATATAATTTCTCTCGGCTTTCACTGAATTACGCCATTTTTCCGTAAATATCGGGCGTTGGATGCGGGACGGGATAAAAAATACGACGTTCGTTAAATATTCTGCCGTGCGATGGTATCCGGCTGGCCCTTCGACCGTCACGGCGACCGTAAGGGCATAGGGAGAACGAAGATATGAACGGACCGAACGGGGACGAGATACAATGAACGTTAAGCTGATGGCCATAATTGCCGTTGCCGCACTGACGGCCGGAGGGGCAGGAGCATACATGCTGCTGTCCGATGACGGCGGGCAGGGCGGCGTTCCCGAAGGTCAGGCATACAGCGGCGGCCCGCTGATGGCGTGGTCCTACTGGCTGGG
>WRNI01000117.1 GCA_009776695.1 Methanomassiliicoccaceae archaeon | reverse complement strand
CCTCCGCGAGCCGCCGAAGAACATGTCGAATATGCTTCCTCCCGATCCCCCGAAGATGTCGCTTATGTCATCGAAATGAGTGAAATCATTCCACGAGAAGCCTCCGCCGCTGAACTGCTGGCTCACGCCCGCGTGCCCGTACTGGTCGTACGTCCTCCTTTTGCCGTCATCGGACAATACTTCGTACGCCTCGGATATCTCCTTGAACTTCTCTTCGGCCACTTCCTTCGGATCTTCCGATACATCGGGATGATTCTCTCTCGCTAACCTTCGGTATGCTTTCTTGATATCGTCGGTTGATGCGTCCTTGCTTACGCCAAGTACCTCGTAATAATCCTTAGGCATCACTCTTCGTCCACTATCTTATAGTCGGCGTCGACGAAACCGTCATCGCCTTTCTTTCCGTTATCGGGACCGCATTCCGGGCCGCACCCGCCCTGCTGATATATTTTCTTTGATATCGGTTCCATGGCTTTGAAGAGAGCGTCCATCCTTGCCTTTATCTGGGCGCTGTCCTTCGACTCCCTCGCAGCTTCGAGGTCTGTTATCGCCGCCTCAACGCTTGCCCTCTCTTCGTTGTTGACCTTCTCGCCAAGTTCGTCAAGAGATCTGCGGACGGTGTATATCGCCGTTTCGGATTGGTTCAGAAGTTCGATGCTCTCTTTCTTCACTTTGTCGGCGTCGGCGAACTGAGCCGCTTCTTTGACCATGTTGTCTATCTCGTCCTTATTTAATTTATTCGACGACATTATCGTTATCTTCTGTTCCTTTCCCGTTCCTTTGTCTTTAGCGGACACGTTGATTATCCCGTTGGCGTCTATATCGAACGTAACTTCGATCTGAGGTATCCCGCGCGGTGCCGGAGGTATGCCGTCAAGGTTGAATCTTCCCAGCGACGTGTTGTCGTGGGCCATTTCTCTTTCCCCTTGGACAACGTGTATCTCAACGGACGGCTGGTTGTCCGCGGCCGTTGAGAATACCTGCGACCTCTTCGTCGGTATCGTCGTGTTGCGGTCGATGAGCTTCGTTGCTATCCCTCCGAGCGTCTCGATACCGAGCGACAGCGGGGTCACGTCCAGCAAAAGAACATCTTTCACTTCTCCCGAGAGCACGGCACCCTGCACTGCCGCGCCCATGGACACGCATTCCATCGGGTCGATACCGCGCTGTATCTTCGATCCTACGATATCTTCGATGAAATTCTGCACTATCGGCATCCTTGTCGGACCGCCGACCATGATGATCTTGCTGATCTTGTCCTTCGTCAGCTTCGCATCCTTCATCGCCGTTTCGACGGGCCCTTTGCATTTGCTGACGACGGGTGACACAAGTTCCTCAAGCTTGGCCCGCGTGAGCGTCTGGACAAGATGCTTCGGACCGGACGCGTCGGAACTTATGAACGGTAAGTTTATTTCGGTCTGCATCGTCGTCGACAGTTCTATCTTCGCCTTCTCGCACGCTTCGCGGACCCTCCAGAAAGCCATGTTGTCTTTTGAGATGTCTATGCCCTCGCGCTTTTTGAACTCGTTGAGGACGTATGACGTGAGAAGCTCGTCCATATCGGAACCTCCGAGCTTCGTATCGCCGCTTGTTGAAAGAACTTCGAAAACACCGTCGCTGAACTCCATTATCGTGACATCAAGCGTCCCGCCTCCCAGGTCGAACACAAGTATCTTCTGCTCGGTGCCGCTCTTGTCCATTCCGTATGCAAGCGCTGCCGCAGTCGGCTCGTTGATTATCCTTACGACGTCGAGACCGGCTATAGCGCCGGCGTCCTTCGTCGCCTGCCTCTGGTTATCGTTAAAGTACGCGGGAACCGTTATCACCGCCTTCGTTACAGTTTCGCCTAAGTACGACTCTGTGTCGCGTTTCACCTTCTGCAGGATGAACGCGGATATCTGCTGCGGCGTGTACTCCTTACCGTTTATCTTGACGGTCTCGCCGGAGCCCATCTTCCTCTTTATGTTCTTTATCGTGCCGTCCGGGTTGGTCACGGCCTGCCTTCTCGCCGGCTCGCCTACCAAAAGCTGACCGTCGTTCGTGAACGCCACGTAGGACGGGAAGGCCTTCCCGCCCACGCTCGTCCCCTCCGCGCTGGGGATCATCGCCGGCCTTCCGCCCTCCATGACAGAGGCGGCCGAGTTGCTTGTCCCCAGATCTATTCCTATGATCCTTGACATTTCTGCTCACCTTCTTTTTCTCTTTTTGTCACTTTTACTTTCGCATACCTCAGCACACGGTCACCGATCCGATAACCTTTTTGGAATACCGCGGTGATAATACCGTCATCATCGCCCGGTTCGACGCAGAACGCTTCGTGAACGTTGGGGTCGAACTTTCCGTCCGCGGGTATCTCCGCCAGTCCCTTCGATCCGAGCAGTTTCATCAGGTTGTTATATATCGCGTTCACACCCGCTGCGAGATCGCTGTCCTTGTCCGCGTGTGACAGGGCGCGTTCAAGGTCGTCCAAGATATCAAGCATATCGGAGATCACGGATTCCGAGGCGTATCTTCTGAACTCCTCGTTCTCCTTCTGTGTGCGCTTCCTGTAGTTATCGAAATCAGCCTGGATCCTCATCGCCATATCAAGATTGTCCGCAGCTTTCTTCTCTGCGGCCGCGAGGGCCTCCTCTTCCGCAGGTGCGGTATCCGCATTAGGACCGGCCTTCTCCGGCCCTTCCTTCGCAGACCTTCCAGTCACGCAGTTCACTCTCCGTTATTTGAAATATAAATTAAAGGTGGGGTTCGACCCCTTTTTCTGTTTATTCGTCCATGTCCATGCCGCCCGGAGGCATTCCTCCCGGCGGGCCCGCAGG
>WRNI01000116.1 GCA_009776695.1 Methanomassiliicoccaceae archaeon | reverse complement strand
CGAGATGATATCGGTGATGTATCAGAACGGGTACGACATAAGGGGGACGGCGGTGTCCAAGGATTTCAACGCGTTCACGATGATACCGTACGATTACGTTGTCTTTCTTCAAAAGGAGACATACGACCGCATTCACGGCATCCTGCCGTTCGGCGGAAAGCACATCCTGAAAGACTTCGGTAAGAGGAGCGACTTCAGAGCGAATGATGACAAAGAGCTGTATGACTGCTATGTCAGTCTGATGAACGCCGTGAAAGAATGGGTGAAGGAAACGTTCGCATCGCCGGAAACGCTGGAGACGCTGGTCATCCGATGATACGGGTGCTCGTTCACGACAGATGTCAGTGCGACCCCAAGAAGTGCACCGCAAAGAGGATGGTCAGGTTCGGTATCGCAAAAGAGGTCAGCATACGGGCGATNCCCCGCAGCTCCGTTGTACTGTCGCCGTTCGCGGAACAGGCCCTGTCCCCCGCCGACCGCGTGTACGCGGAAAAGGCGGCGCTGGTGGTGATGGACCTGACGTGGACCAACATTGACGGATTTCCGAAACTGAAAGGGATGAATGAACGCGCATTACCGTATCTCATAGCATCGAACCCCGTCAACTGGGGCAGGCCGGCGGAACTGAACAGCGCCGAGGCGGTAGCCGCCTCGCTCATCATAATGGGAGCGGAGGAGCAGGCATCGGAACTCATTGAGAAATTCGGCTGGGGCCAGGAGTTCCTGAGGATCAACGGGGAGATGCTTTCCGAATATTCGAAGGCAGGGGACAGCGCCGGAGTGATAAAGGTGCAGAATGAGTATCTGGACGCACTCAGGCGGTAATGCCGCCGTGGGCGCAACGCCTAAGCTGGAACGGCAGAGCGGGCGCAGAATAAATGATAAAGGAAAGCGGCGGTGATGCCGCCTGTTTAACTCTTCATGACGGCCACAAGGAATATTCCCACGGCCGCAAGCGCACCGATCAGCGCAGCGACGATCGTGAAGAATGCCTCCCTCAGGACGTCCAGCGCAGGAACGTTCTCGAACAGGTCAAGAACAGGGTCTCCCAGCAGGTCCGTGAGCGCTCCCACGAGATATGCCCACACTATGCACAGCACAAGACCGATAACGAAAAGGGCCACACCGATCTTTCTGCTTTTCCCGCTTCCGAAGTATGCCGTGAACAGCCCCGCCACTATCATGACGATCGAGAACACGAACACAAGGATCGTTAGGAATGATTGCCAATCCATCTTTTGCCTCCAAATGATCAACGGCGCATGCGCACGTCTTACTGTTAGGGCAACCAATTAGATTGTATTTAATGTTTGCCTGATAGGCGGCGCGTCCCGCACCGCCGATGCCGCTGCGCACGTGTCTCCGTTATTTCCGAATTTCAGACGCGGTCAAGCCATTTTTCGTACTTGGGGTCCTTTCCGCGGACGATGTCCGAGAACTTCCCGGCAAGCAGCTTTCCCACTTTACCGGGCCTTCCGTCCCCTATGACGCGTTCGTCGATCTTTGTTACAACCGAAACCTCAGCGGCCGTGCCGGTCATGAACACCTCGTCGGCGGTGTACATGTCTATCCTTGATATCTCCGTCTCGACGACATCATAACCCAGATCGGCGGCGACCTCCATGATGGAATTTCTTGTTATTCCCTCGAGTATGCTGTCCGCCGGCTTCGGCGTGTAAAGTTTTCCGCGCTTGAATATGAATATGTTCTCTCCCGTGCATTCCGCGACGTTCCCCTGCGCGTTGAGCATGACCGCCTCGTCGGCTCCGCACTGCTTCGCTTCCATCTTCGCGAGACATGACGTCACGTATACACCGTTCACCTTGGCCCCCGCCGGCGCGGCGAGGTTCCACGGCCTGAGCCATGACGATGTTATGAGCGAAGCGCCCTTTTCCTGCGCATCCTTCCCCAGGTATGAACCTAGGTACACGGACGTTATCGCGAACTTGACCGGAACGCCTATAGGATTCAGACCGACCGCCTCGCCGCAGAGGAAGACGCACGGCTTCACGTAATCCACCTTTTTATTTATGCGGACCGTCTCCTTTATCGCATTGAATATCTCGTCGAACGTATAGTCCAGTTTGAGACCCATGACCTTGCATCCGTCCATGAGCCTTTTCACATGGTCCTTCAGGCGGAACACCGAAAGTCCTTTGGATGTCTCGTATACACGGATACCCTCGAAGACACCGGTGCCGTAGTTCAGCGCGTGCGCCAGAACATGGACCTTGGCGTCATTCCAGTCGACAAACTTTCCATCCACCCATATCTTTTCAGTCTTTTCCATTTACATCACCTTTGACATCGCATTCGAACAGCCTACAGGGCATTCAGTGCCTTGACATACCTTTTCGGTTTCGTTCTTTCTATTATCTCCTCGACCTGTGCCGATCCGCCGATCAGCCCGACGTTCCCGTCGGACGTTGATATCAGCGCATACGCGGACTGCCCCTCCGGAGGAACGAGGCGCACATCGCACACATCCTCCAGCCGTTCGAGGCGGGCCATCGCCGTCTCCGCCGATTCCTTTCCTATGACGGACAGAACGATCCTCGCCTTTCCGGGAAGTTCGCATTTCCCGACGACTATCGTCTCCACGTTTATCTTGTTGCGCGTGAACTCGCCCATTGCGCGCTGCATGACGCCGAACTCGTCCTTCACTATCATTGATATCACATGCATACCGTCACCGGACAGAGTAACATTGCGATGCAGGATATATTACTTGTTACGCAAACCTCTGATACGCGGCACGGAGGGCGGGAACGCGAATATCCTTCCGCTGGATTTATATCGTTACAGCATTTCAGCATCCCGATGGCAAA
>WRNI01000115.1 GCA_009776695.1 Methanomassiliicoccaceae archaeon | reverse complement strand
CGATAATCGGTGACACGATGCTCTATGCGGGCTGGGTGGAAGACGGTGCGTGGTGGGACGTGACGTTTGAAAGCAACGGCGGCTCCGCGGTGGACGCGGAGAGAGTTCCGGGAGGCCTGCAGGCGGTCGAACCTGCAGAGCCCGTAAGAGAGTTCTACACATTCGGCGGCTGGTATTCTGATCCGGGGTTAACGACGGCGTTCGCGTTCACGACGCCGATAACTTCCGATACGGTACTGTACGCGGAATGGAATGAGGACGGACAATGGTGGACTGTGACGTACAACAGCAACGGAGGTTCTGCGGTCGCTTCGCAGCGTGTGCCCGACGGTCAGTTGGTCACAGAACCGGCAGCGCCGTCGAAGGCGTTCTATGCGTTCGGCGATTGGTATTCTGACGCCGCGCTGACAACGGCTTTCGTATTCACAACGCCGATAACCTCTGACATCACGCTGTACGCGGAATGGAACGAGGACGGTACGTGGTGGACGGTGACGTATGAAAGCAACGAAGGTTCGCCAGTCGATGCGCAGCGCATACCCGACGGCCAGCTCGCTGCGGAACCGGCCGCACCGGTAAAAGAGTTCTACGCATTCGATGATTGGTATTCCGATCCGGGGTTAACAACAGTGTTCGTCTTCACGACGCCGATAACTTCCGACATCACGCTGTACGCGGGCTGGACGGAGGACGGTGACTGGTGGGACGTGACGTTCGATACTGACGGAGGTTCGCTCGTTGATGCGCAGCACATACCCGACGGTCAGTTCGCGTCAAAGCCGTCGCCGCCGGAAAAGGCAGGCTATCTGTTCGCAGGCTGGCATTCCGATCCCGGCGCGACGGTGATGTTCAGTTTCGCCTCGCCGATAATCAGTGATACGACGTTATACGCAAAATGGGTCGCGGCCGCCGTTGTCACGTGGTCCGTAACATTTGAAACGGACGGCGGTTCCGCCGTCGTTTCGCAGACGGTGCCCGACGGCGAGTACGCGATGGAACCCGCTCCTCCGGTATGGGACTTCCATACGTTCGAGGGATGGTTCTCGGACATCGCGCTGACATCGTTATTCGATTTCGCGGCGCCGATAACTTCTGATATCACGTTATATGCGAAATGGGAGGAGGTCCCGCCGTGGTGGGATGTCACGTTTGAAACGAACGGGGGTTCGCCTGCGGATGTGCAAAGAGTGCCTGACGGCGAGAAGATATTCGAGCCGTCCACTTCCAGAGAGTTCTACATCACGGAAGGATGGTATCTTGACCCGTCGTTCGCAGGAACGGCGTGGGACTTCCTGAATGATGTTGTCACGGAGGATATCACACTGTACGTGAAATGGGACGAGGACCCGATGCACGCATGGTTCACTATCACCGTCAGTTCCGAAGCCGACAGGTACTTCACGCACACATTCGATGGCACGGAGCCCCCTGAGTCCCCGTTCGTCATTCCCGCGTCAGGGGAGCACGATATACGCGCGGCGTTCGGAATGGTGTTCGAGGTGACCGCTGAGGAAAAGGTGATGTGGACATACGAAGATACCAGGACCATCGGTGCGACGTTCTCCGAGACGGTTGAAAAAGATATGTACCTGACCGCGTCATTCGAACTGCCGGGCGCCGGCGATAACGCGATCGACGAGTCATGGACGCTTCTGATACTGTTCCTCATTCTCGCCGCGTTCCTGCTGCTCTTCCTGCTTTGGAGCAGGAACAGACCGGTGATAACAGGCACGGTGAAACGTGACGGCGCCGGCGCCGCGGGCGTTGAGATAGGGTACACGGTGAAAGGAAAGAACGCCGAGACCGCATCGGATGTGAGATATGTGACCGCAGACGCGAACGGCAGGTACAGGATAACGGTGCCGATGGGCGCGGAGGTCGCCGTTATTTCATTCGCGGCGGGCGGCAACGAACTGTCAGGCAGGACGGCGTCGTTCCTGATAGATAAGAAAGTGACGGAGGCGGACTTCGATCTGTGAACGGCTCAGTGTCCGGAACGGTAATGAACGGGGAGGGCGTCCGCGCCCTCCTCTCTTTTTATTCTTTTTTTGCGTATACGACGAGAACATGCACGTCCGCGCTGACGGGTGCAAGACGTGCATGCGCGTGCGGACGCGTGAATATTAATATCCTTACAGCTATGCGTCAGCGGGGTAAGCTTGCAGCCAGTGTTGATAAGCGGCAATGAAATATCATCTTCGATATACGCCGAGCTCAGGTCGAGGATATCCGCGCTCAGGTCCAAAGGCATAGTACCGGGACTCGCGGTCATACTCGTGGGCGACGATCCGGCGTCACAGGTATACGTCAGGATGAAAGGAAAGAAGTGCGAAGAATTGGGAATGCACTCTGTCACGGTGACGCTGCCTGCCGATACGTCCGAGGAGGACCTTTTAAAAAAGGTCGCCGAGATGAACAATGACGGTAAAATACACGGCTTCCTGGTGCAGCTGCCGCTTCCCAAGCATATTGACGAGGATAAGATAATAAATTCCATAGACCCGGGAAAGGACGTGGACGGCTTCCATCCCGTTAACGCGGGAAGGATGCTCATCGGCAAGCCGTTATTCCTTCCTGCCACGCCGGCGGGCATACAGCAGATGCTTGTGCGAAGCAATATTGAAACATCAGGGAAGCATGTCGTTGTCGTGGGAAGGAGCAACATAGTCGGCAAGCCGATCGCGGCGATGCTGATGCAGAAAGGCAGCGGCGCGGACGCGACCGTGACTGTCGTTCATTCAAGGACGAAGGACCTTGCAAAACATACGTTACAGGCGGACATACTGATAGTCGCCATAGGCAGGGCAAGGNTCATAACAAAAGAGATGG
>WRNI01000114.1 GCA_009776695.1 Methanomassiliicoccaceae archaeon | reverse complement strand
GACAGGGGACTGGGTCGTTGTCCACGCAGGCTTCGCCATTGAGATAATGGATGAGGAAGAGGCTATGAGAACCATCGATCTGTGGAATGAGGTTCTCGCCCACGACGAAACGGATATACGTTGAGCGATGCGTAAATGTCCATCGGAACGAGCGCATTGTCCGTTACATCGATTCGATCAACCGTTCACGATGTTTGTTGATTTGATAACGATGGCCGCTTCATAAAAGGTATTATATATTTGCTGTGTATCCCACATTTCGGTATGACGGCCATAGCGGCGGGGTAACACCCGGTCCCATTCCGAACCCGGCAGTAAAGTCCGCCTGCGTCCCTGTCTGTACTGTATTGCGCGAGCGTACGGGAACACAGAAACGCTGTCAGCCACTTCTTCCTTCTTCTTGGCGAGACAATATGCGTGCAATATGCGTGCAATATGCGTGCAATATGCGTGCTATACGCGCGCCGGAGCGTAACTAATTATTAATATCGTACATCAAATGAACATGCGATGATACTGATAAAACTGGGCGGCAGCGTCATTACCGACAAGAGCGCGTTCAAACGGTTCAATAAGGAACGCGTATCGGGACTTTGCCGCGAAATAAAGGATTCCGGCAAGGACGTGATGATAGTTCACGGCGCCGGTTCCTTCGGTCACGTTCTTTCAAAGGAGCACGGATTACAGAACGGGTATAAAAGTAAAGAACAGATCAGCGCTTTCGCGAAGGTCTCACGCGACGTCAGGGAACTTAATCTTATGATGATCTCGGAACTTATCGACGCCGGGATACCGCCGGTTTCTGTTCCGACCGGTTCGTGTTTTATCATGGATGACCGCGAACTGATAATGAACAATGACGAAATAATTCGTGAATATGTGAAACTCGGCATCGTCCCGGTGATGTTCGGCGATGTCGTCCTCGACCGGAAGAAGGGGTTCGGGATATGTTCCGGCGATACCATCATGAAATACCTCGCCGACGTCTTTTCACCGGAGGCGGTCATCTTCGTCTCGGACGTGGACGGCCTTTATGACCGCGATCCGAAGATATCAAAGGACGCGAAACTTATATCCGAGGTCACTCCGGACATTATGAGAACGATACCTTCGGAGACCACGGTGGCAGACGTCACCGGCGGTGTTCACGCAAAAATTATGACAATGCTTGACATGTGCTCTGACGGGAGGGATTGTATACTCGTGAACGGTACGGTGGACGGGAGATTGCGTTCACTGCTTACCGGAAAGGATGTTGTCTGCACAAGGGTGAGGAAAAAGGGATGACGGCAATGAAAGAAAGAAAAATGGACCATATTGAGATCTGCGCCTACAGCGAAGTGATGCCTGAATACAATTATTGGGATGATATCAAACTTATTCACGAAGCTCTTCCGGAGGTCAATGCCGACGATATCGACATGAGCACGAAAGTGCTCGGAAAGAAACTTAAATTTCCGTTCATCGTCACCGCGATAACCGGAGGTTTTCCCGGCGCGAAGAAGATAAACGCCAACATCGCGGAAGCTTGCGCCGAATTGGGAATAGGAATGGGCGTGGGCAGCCAGAGGGCCGCCCTCGAGAAAAAGGATAAGAAAAGTTACGCCGTCATCAAAGACTACGATGTTCCGCTGGTCATCGGCAACATCGGCGCGCCGCAGCTTGTCGACCAAAAAGATAAGAAGGCGTTCACCGACGATATGGTGGGCGATGCCATTGATATGATATCCGCCGATGTTATGGCCGTTCACCTTAATTTTCTGCAGGAGATCGTGCAGCCTGAGGGTGACACGAACGCGCGCGGATGCTTTGACGCGATACGCCGGCTTGCGCGTAAATATCCGATAATGGTGAAAGAGACGGGAGCGGGAATTTCCGCCGCGACGGCGAAGAGACTGAGCGGCATCGGGATAAAGGCGATGGACATAGCCGGCATGGGCGGCACAAGCTTTGCGGCGGTCGAGATGTACAGGGCGATCGCCAAAGAGGATGAGATAAGGGCTAACGTCGGTCAGACGTTCTTCGAATGGGGGATACCGGCGCCGGTGTCGGTCATGGCCGTGGGAACGAATATTCCCGTTATCGCAAGCGGCGGCATCATTAACGGATTGCACGCAGCGACGTCAATAGCATTGGGCGCATGCTGCGCCGGAGGCGCCAATCTTGTACTGCAGAGCGCGATGGAATCCGCCGACGCCGTTAAGATGCGGCTTATCGTGATACGCGAGGAGATCAAAGCGGCGATGATGCTCACAGGGTGTAAAAAAGTGGCAGATCTTGCATCGGTCGGCCGCGTCATCATAGGCGAGACAAAGGAATGGGCGGATGGTATCAATGGACGTTAAAGCGGAACTTGCAAGAATGTCCAAAGAATTGGATGATGCGATCGAAAAATACCTTGTTCCAGAGAAGCCCGATAATTTAATGGCCGCCACGGTTCAGTATCCGCGTGCGGGCGGGAAGCGCATGAGACCGGCGATGGTGATCGCGGCCGCCGGCGCCGTCGGCGGCGACAGGCAAAAAGCGATACCGCTGGCCGTTGCCATTGAGTACATACATAATTTCACGCTGATACACGACGATTACATGGACGGCGACGAGAAGCGCCGCGGTATGACGACGATACACGTAAAATACGGCGGACCGACGGCGATACTCGCCGGTGATGCGTTATTCGCAAAGGCGTTCGAGGTCATAGCGCAGCTTGATGTTCCCGACGGCGTGATGCGAAAGATATTAAAAATTGTGACGAAAGCGGTATGGGACCTTGCGCGCGGACAGCAGATGGACGTCAATAACGAGAACGGTGACGAAGTTACAATGGACGAGTACATCGAGACTATACGTCTGAAGACGAGTGTATTATTCGCGGCGGGCGCCGCGGGCG
>WRNI01000113.1 GCA_009776695.1 Methanomassiliicoccaceae archaeon | reverse complement strand
TTGTGGCGGGCCCGTCGGGAATTTCGGTCTCTTCCATCATGAAACTTTCGAACCCGAGGCGTCTGGCTTAGAAGGCCAGCGCTATATCCTGGCTAAGCCACGGGCCCACTCTCACTCCCGATTGCGTCATTTGATTTAAAGCTTTACCATAAATATAAATGGGACCGCCGTCAGGCGGGCACGCACATAACGTAACGGTATCACCAGTCCAATTGTACGTTGGACGGCGAGACTATCTTGTACTGGCTGGCGTAAAGTTTTCTGATGTACCTTTTTGGTTCTTCCTTCAGTATGACCGATCCGATACGGCCTTTGTTGGCCTTGTTGTCAGTTGTTCCTTTTTGGGTGATCCATCCGTTCTTGGTCCTTTTCATCAGGATCGTTCTCTGTTTTCCGTTCGAGAGGCGTATCTCCGCGCCTTCCGCTATCAGTTCCGATAATTTAGGCATGGATGCGGATGCGTGCGATAGTATACAAACATGTTGCATTCAGCGGGCCCATGCGAAGAACGCGGCATTGTCGGATGCGAACGACCGCATCCAGTCGTACACGGAACCGTAACCGGCGAATACCATCACTGCCTCGGCGATGCATACCAGTCCGAGTATCAGCAGTACCGGCCACGCGTTCATCACCTTGCCCGCGATCTTTACTATGGCCTCTATCATGTGCAGCATCATGTACACCATGGCGCCGCAGAAGAACGCGAGGCCCGCGCGGGGCCACCCTTCCGAAATTATCTCAAGCTTCGTGCCCGCCAGGCCTCCCAGCAATAAGTAAACGACGACCATCACCATCAGCGCTATCAATAACGCGAAATGCACGTCCCTGAACGGTCTTATGATGAGCGTGAACGCCGACACCGCCATTATTATTGACGTCGTGACGGCCCATATGCCGTACGTGTTGAACGCGATGACCGCCATCACCGCGCCGAACACGGCGCCGATGAGCATCATCAGCTTGTATTTGAACGAGTCCCTGCTCTTTATGTAAAGTATCGCTATAAGGACCGCAAGTATCCCTCCGACCGCCAATGCGATCTCCGGTATGTTGTTCGACATCATCCCATCTATGATATCATCGTAATCCATTGAGCGCATTATCGCGTCCCGTATATATTACGTTATATGCGGCGCCGGCGTGCGTCCGTGCGTTTTCACCGGCCTACCGCATGCCGAGTAGCCTTGCCATGTTGTTGCCGAGAAGATCGTCTTTCATGCGCTCGGTTCCCCAGTCGCCCTCTTTGATCAGGCGTATGAACTGCGTCATCGAGCATCGCGTATCGTATAACGGAAAATCCGTTCCGAAGACAACCCTTTCGGGATATCTGCCCGCGGTCTCCTTAAGCCTGGACAATACCACGCCGGGCTCGGACGGAAGCCAGCCCTGCAATGCCGAGCAGTCCGTATAAACATTATCGCATATGTCCATAACGCCAAAAAGCTCATCGTAGAACTTTCCCCCGAGATGCGCGATTATTATCTTCATGTCGGGATGTTTCTCCGCCACCTTCGTTAAATTCACGGGATGGCAGAACTTCTCGTCCAGCGGAGGTAACGCCATGCCGGCGTGCGTCACCACGATAAGACCGAGATCGTCTATCAATTTCCAGTATTCGGAGAATTTCTCATCATCCGGGAAGAACCCGGTCGCCGGGTATATCTTTATTCCCCGGGGCTCGTATTTTTTTGCGAAGCTTTCTATCATTTTCAGTCCCGACGCTCCGCGGTTGGGGTCGACGCCGATGAACGGTTCCAAACGGTCGTCGTTCGAGCATGTGCCGTATAACCATTCCGTGTACTCTTCGTTGGTCATCCTCCCTTCGTTTATCAGCCCGAAATCGGTCGCCAGCACAATTGACCTTCCCACGCCGGCGGCGTCCATCGATTCCCTGAGGTCCTCAAGCGGCGCCGCGTAGTCCCAGAACGGGGATTCGGCATCGAGATAAAAATCCATGAACCCGTCAAATTGGTCCGCGTATTCGCGCAGTGGCTCCAGGTAATTCTTTATCGCCTGGTCAGGGAGCATGCTTCTGTGCCAGAGATGGACGTGAGAGTCTATGATCATCAGCTTCAGATATCCGTTACGGATATATCTTTTATCCGCCGCCGCAGCTCTGAGAATATGTCGCCGCGGTGACCGTCAGCGCAGTATCCCGCAGAGGCGGCCTCATATGAATACGGCCATCTGGTTCAGGTCCTTCTCATAATTCTTCCTTATAAGCTGGAAACCGAACGATTCGTAATATCCGATCAACTCATCCTTGCAGTCCAAACGTACCATACGGCATCCGAACATCTCCTTGCCTTCTGAGAACCTTTCCAGCGCTGCGGCTATCATTTTCCTTCCCAGTCCTTTCTCTGCGCCATCCGATCTCGCCAGCTGCCCGATAAGATACGCTTGCGCGATCCCATCCTTCAGGTTCATCGAATCTATAACGGACGGATCAAGATCGGGATCCTGCAGACCGAGACACTTCAGGGCCAGCGTATAATATCCTCTGATCTTCATTTCGTCGTCTATTATAAGATATGTCCGTGAAATATCCTTGGCTTCATGTTTTAAAGCTATCTTTTTTAAAAAATATTCACTGTCCTTGTTGCGGGAGCATCTGAACTCCGACAGCATGGATGAAAGTTCATCCTTATTCAGTTCGTTCATCAGCTTATTTAATCTGTATGGTTCTAAGGTCACCTATATCACTCCTAAATTATACTCATCTCTCTTTGTCCGAGAGTTTTTCAGAAGGGCTTATTCATCGCTTTCCGGAAGTTCGCCCCTTTCTCTCTGCCTGGCCATTGCGGCAGCGGCGGCCTCTTTCAGCCGACCCAGATTGTTTTTAATAAATTCATCTTCCCTTCTGAGCAGTTCTTCAAAGCTCGGGCCTTCGAACTTAAGGGG
>WRNI01000112.1 GCA_009776695.1 Methanomassiliicoccaceae archaeon | reverse complement strand
CCGGCGTCTGCACTTCCTCTCCTTCACTGCCGTTCAGTTGTCTTCGTGTTTTTATTCAGGATTCAATTTTTTCGGGGACCGATGTCCGAGGTCTTTACGAACGCTGTCCCGCGCTCAGTTCCCGGCATTTGCGGGCCATAGTATTTAACGGCGAGCAGTATTTATTTTACATATAGTTATCTTTTTATACGGCCGTCAAAAGGCGGTAACCAACCCGTTTCTTCGCCGGTACGTATTTTTCATCAAAATGTGCAAAAATATATCAAAAATGCAAAATACTTCACGCTGATGTGTTTTTGTGAGCGTATATTTTATATCCATCTAGTTTCCTCTAGGATACCATGAATCACGATTGCACTGTTTATAAGACGATGGATTATTTGGCAAAGCGGTGGACCTTTCTCATTCTTTTGGAGCTTTACAAAGGAGAAAATCAGATGAGGAGGTTCTCGGAACTGAAGAACACACTCATGGAGGTCACTCCCAAGATCCTGTCTCAGAGGCTGAAAGAGCTGGAGATGGAAGGTCTCGTGAAAAGGATCGTTGATGCATCCACGATACCGCTGAAGAGCGAGTACAAACTTACCGACGGCGGCGTCGAATTGATCATCGCGATACGCACCGTCAAAGAGTGGGCGCTCAAGTGGCAGATCGAGAACGAGGAATGCGAATCGCACGACTGCAGCGTTTGTCCGTACTGACCGCGGTTTGACGTACGTCCCCTTTATCCGGTAACGTTACGTGATGCGCGGTCCGGGATAATTATAAAGGCGATACGCCCATCCGATATTATGAGTATAGCGGAGCAGATAGGATCGCTGGCCAGGTCCATGGGGATAACGGACGTGGGCGTGGCAGCCGTGAGCGCGTGGGAGAGCGACGATCTTGTGAAACGAATGATACCCGAGAACGGGAGACCGTCATCGCTCATGCGCGGTTCGCGTTCCGTCATCGTCATCGGAATGCCGGTGCAGAGAACAATACTCGCAACCGCTCCGTCATCCTACTATTTTGAACACTATAAGACAATAAATTCAATGCTGGACCTCGCCGCCCAGAGGATCGCGATGGAACTGCAGATAATTGGCCATGCGTCAATATTCGTATCGAGGGACGGCTATCAGGGCATCGAAGGTCTGAGGAAGGATGCGTCATCGTTCTTTTCGCACAGGCACGCCGCATATCTTGCGGGAATGGGAACATTCGGCGTAAGCAATATGCTGCTCACGGAAAAGAACGGGCCGAGGATAAGATTCACTTCCGTCATAACGACAGCGGAACTTCCCGCCGGCGCACCGATGAAGGGACAGCTGTGCACATCATGCGGAAGATGCATCGAAGAATGCCCCGAGAACGCGGTCGCGTCCGGCATGTACCCTGATAACATTACGAACAAACAAAAATGCGTTGAATATTCCGCAGTTCTGAGGACAGAGGGACGATCACCGTGCGGCCGGTGCATCTTTGTCTGCCCCGTGGGAAAGGACATAAACGATCATTTGCCGTCGGACAGCGCGATAGATCGTATACGATCATATACGAGATGACCGAAAAAAAAGATGAGAGGAGAGAAGAAAACGAGGGATGAATGGGATGGTCTCTCCTCTGAAGAGAAGTCATGCAAGGGATGGTCGCATCTTCCGTCTTCATATCTCCTATTCACGGCGGAATATATAAACCGGATCAGGGGAGGTCACCGAAACTACTATCCGTGAAATGATCATTTTTCACATAGCCAGATGTTCCGCGCCGTTCACCGAAAGTGACCGAAAGTGCATCTGGACGAAAAAAGAAAAGTTATAATGCGTACGTTCCCTTCGGAGGGTCATGAGGGCGTTCTTCTCCCCGGGCTCGATAGCGGTGATCGGCGCATCATCAGACCCGAACAAAGTGGGCGGGATGATAATAAGGAACATCATCGCCTCCGGGTTCCGCGGTGACGTTTATCCGATAAACGTGAAAGGCGGAACGATATGCGGGCTTGATTCGTACAAGTCAATAGAACTGATCGACGGAACGCCAGAGCTTGTGATAATGGCCGTGAAGGCGGACGCTGTGCTTGAGGAGACGGAAAAGGCGGGCAGGAAAGGCGTGAAAGCGCTCGTTGTAATATCTGCGGGGTTCAGAGAGGAGAGCCCCGAGGGACGCGAGCTGGAATCGAAGCTTGACGGGATATCAAAGAAGTATGATATGCGGGTGGTCGGCCCCAACTGCTTCGGGCTGATGAACACTCAGCGGAAACTTAACTCCACCTTCTCGTCTTTGTTCCCGCCCGCAGGCGGCATATCATTATGTTCGCAGTCAGGCGCCGTCGGTGCGACGATGCTGGACTGGGCCATACATACGAAGAACGGAGTTTCGAAGTTCCTTTCTTTGGGGAACAAGATGGACATCGACGAGGCGGACGCGATCGAATATTTCGGAAAGGACGATGATACGAAAGTGATCGGCATCTATACGGAAGGGATAGCGGACGGCAAAAGGTTCATGGAGTCGGTTTCGAACACAGACAAACCGATCGTCGTGCTAAAGGCGGGAAGGTCCGCAGCGGGATCCGTGGCGGCATCGTCGCATACGGGCGCGCTGTCAGGTTCCGATTCTGTTTACGACGCGGTGTTCGAACGTCTGAACATCATACGCGTGAACGATCTCGACGGGATGTTCGACGCTCTTTCCGCGATCTCGCTGTCGATACCGATGCAGAAAGAGGGGGTGGCGGTGATAACGAACGCCGGCGGCCTCGGCGTCATGGCGGCGGACGCGTGCTCCGATAATATCGGGATATCATTGGCATCGCTGTCGCTCGAAACGGAGGATATGATAAGAGAGAAGGTACCGTCAGTCGCCAGCACCCATAATCCGATAGACGTGAGGGGGGACGCAACAAGCGATATGATAACGGACGCCCTCAGTATGGCGGCGGAGGACGAGAACGTCGGCGCCGCCGTGGTATTATCG
>WRNI01000111.1 GCA_009776695.1 Methanomassiliicoccaceae archaeon | reverse complement strand
ATACCTCGGCAGAGCCGAAGTTCATCGCCGCGGACATATTAGCGCAGGCGGAGCATGACCCGTCATCGGCATGCGTGCTCGTAACGAATGACGCGTCATTGCCGAAGAAGGTATGGGCGCAGATCGAGAAACAGATGGCATCTTCGCCGAGACTGAAAATAATAAAGGAGGCGCTGAACAACTCAGGGTACATGATCAAAAGCTCAGCGGAAGAGTGCGTCGAAGCGATGAACGATATGGCGCCGGAGCACCTTTCGCTTCAGGTCGCCGATCCGATGGCAATGCTGAGCATCGTAAGGAACGCGGGCTCGATATTCATAGGCCCGTATTCGCCGGTGGCCGCCGGAGATTACGCGACGGGAACGAATCACATACTTCCGACCGCAGGGAACGCGAAGCTGTTCTCCGGACTGAACGTGGCGCACTTCAGAAAGACGTCCACGATACAGATGCTGTCGAAAGAAGGACTGGAGGAGATGGCGTCCGCCATAGAATCAATAGCTGAAGCGGAAGGCCTCATAGCGCACAGGGACTCCGTCCGCATAAGACTGGGGAAGAAGTGAGCATTCTCCCGCATCTCTCCGTACGCTCCATTACCTTTCTCGACATTTTACTCACCGTCCCCGTCTTTTTCCCATGTTTTCCGTATTTTTCAGGATCCCGCCGCAGGAACGGACGCATAGTTGCAGAATTATAGATGACCATATGCATTTATCTTCTGTCCGTGCGATACAGTAATTAATCGGATGCTACGCGTACAAGCATGCATGCAGACACCCGATAAAGGAGTAATGCGCATGAAAGATACTAAAAAGAGGTTATGGGGGAGCGTAACTCTCTCCGTGATGATCGCGGCATTGCTCGCGGTCACCGCGTTCGCGCTTTTACCGAACGCTGAAGTTAACGATAATGAGAATGCAGTACTCGGCGCCGCCGGGGATTATAACGCTGATGACATCGAGGTCATCAACAACATCATAACCAGTAACACATTGACATGGAAAACATGCCCCTACACGGACGGCGATCTGAGCAGCGATCCCACATGGATGGATGATGAATGGGCCGGCGCGACATGGAGCTCCGAACCAACGGACAAGCGCATAACATCGCTGGACTTACACAGCAGAGGCCTGATCGGCACGCTGAATGTTTCCGGACTCACAGCGCTGGAAGAGTTACAGTGCTACAACAACAACCTGACCGGACTGAATGTCTCCGGACTCACAGCGCTGGAAGAGTTGCAGTGCTATGAAAATAAACTGGCCGAACTGGATGTCTCCGGATGCACCGCGCTGGAGGCACTGTACTGCAATAATAACGAACTGACCAAACTGGATGTCTCCGGATTGACGGCGCTGGACGATCTGATCTGCCGCAACAACAACCTGGAAGAACTGGATGTCTCCGGATGCACCTCGCTGTGGTATCTGGGATGCTCCGTAAACAACCTGGAAGAACTGGATGTCTCCGGATGCACCTCGCTGGCTACAATGTATTGTCAGGAGAACGGACTGACCAAACTGAACGTTTCCGGATGCACCGCGCTGGGATATCTGTCTTGCTCCTACAACGATCTGAGCGAACTGGATGTTTCCGAATGCACCGCGCTGTGGTTTCTGCGGTGCAACAACAACGATCTGACAGAGGTGGATGTTTCTAACAACACCGCGCTGGATGAAGCGCACTTCAATAATAACAGCCTTACCAAGCTTGATGTTTCCAAGAACACCAAGCTGAGATATCTCGAATGTCAGAACAACGAACTGACCGAGCTGGACGTGACGGATCTCCCGCTTACACATCTGGACGTGAGCTGGAACTATATCGCTGACGAAAGCGATGTGATCGGCTTCACCAAAACATGGGGTGGGACCAATTTCATCTTCGACCCCCAGAACTACGGTTTTACGAAACATGAAAGTTTTAACATACCTGCGGGTCAAACAGGAACGGCCATCACATCTGTGAACGTATACGGAGGAGTTTCCGGCGGGGATAAGCCGTATAAATTCAGCATCGACGGCCCCGACTGGCTTGAGATAGACGAAGATACCGGCATCATAACCGGAAAGAGACCGGCATCCGCAGCAGCGGCGACAACGGCGACCGTCGGTGTAACGGACGATGACGGCGACGGCGAATACATAGAGATAGAGATAACGGTCGGCGCCGTGACGGAACCTGCGCCCGAACCCGGCCCGGCTCCTGATGAAAGCGATAACACAATGCTCATCATCGCGGTGGTTGCGATAGCGGCGATAGTTGTCGTTGCCGTTGTGTATATCTTCGTATTGCGTCCGAAGAGCTGAAACATCATCAACGGACGGGGGTTTCCCCGTCCTCAACCGTTTTTATTGTCCTCTGAGAGAATGCGGAAGGTGCCGAAAGGCAGGCGGCGTGTGATAAAAATCTCTCTTTTTCAATTAATAATTGTTAACTTAGGTATGTTAATATACTGAAACGATAATGCAGACCCGATACAGGAGACGACCCCTTGCAACGGTCCGAAAGGACTGATCGTCTCTTGTTTCCCTGTTATTCTTCGTATCCGTTCATGTTTATCCGTATCTTCGGCACACCTTTCACAGCCAGCATCGATGAGATCTCCTTTTCATTTCTGATCAGCAACATGATCTCATCGGGCGATGCGAACAGTTCCGCGTACCCGTCACGCAGTCTCATTCTTATCTGTTCTACGCCGGATGCGTTACGTATGACGTTCTCGCATTCTTCGATGAATATGATGTCCTTACCGGTGAACGGTACGCCCGCGGGAAGCCTGGTGGCCATGCACGTTTCCTTATGAACACGTGTTTTAAGGCCGAGGTCATCGAACATCTTTCTGACCGTGCTTCGCTCAATTCCAAGGTCCTTCAGAGGGCTTACGATACCGAGCTCCGCCGCGGCCTTCCTTCCGGGCCTTTCCGATGCGGGGTCGGATGCGTTCTCGCCGTCGGCGCACACATCGTA
>WRNI01000110.1 GCA_009776695.1 Methanomassiliicoccaceae archaeon | reverse complement strand
GCCGTGCCTGTCGCCCATCGCGATCATGAACGCGGCGTGGCTCGAAGCGGGAATGCTGTCGTCGTCGTTAACAAAGAGGGTGAAGGAGAACAGCGTCGAATTCAATTAGACTGCGCCGGACCGATCTTCTCCAGCGTCTCCGATATATGGTCAAGCAGCCTTTTCGCGCGGCGGTTCAGCCATGTGTTGCTCGCTATGCACGCAAGGTACGGCACCGGAGGTATCAGATAGATCATACCGCCGACGATGCCGGCGACCTTTTTCTGTCCGGATAATTTCAGTACGGACGTCACCAGCGGATCCTTGGGATCCGGTTTCAGACGTCCGAACAGTGAAAGCAAGATCATCTTCATCCCGCCGAGAACGACGCGTATGCTCCAGAACACCGCCCTGTCCACCGGCACCGGGATGCCGCACGGTATCGTTCTTTTCTCTTCGATCGCCCTTCTCAGATCGTTCGTACCGTCGCCTTCGAACTCCGTCCATGCGTATCCCAGCGTGGATATCGAGTGTGCATCGCTCGAACCGATCTCCGCCCAGCGTCCGGCATACTTCTTTGAGACCTCTCTGGCCATCGTGTTCGAGTACTTGTCAACATGTCCGCCGTTGAGCACCTCGATGCCGTCGAGGTCAAGGTCGAATACTTTTTCATTGAGCGCCGGGACATGGAAGCTGAACGGGTGCGGCGCTATCGCGATGCCGCCCTGCTCCCTGATCAGTCTGACCGTCTCCTCGGCGGGAAGCCTCGGAGGTATCTGCTTCGTCAGCCAAAGGCCGACGATCTCTCCTTCAGCGGCGGACACCTCTTCTCCGACGACCACCTCAATATCATCGAACCGCTTTGAGTACTCTTTTGCTATGAGCGCTCCTTCAATGCTGTTGTGGTCCGTGATGCAAATTATGTTAAGGCCTTTCGCCCTGGCGGCGTCAACGATGCTCTCAGGCCTGTCTATCGATTCGGGGAACCTCAGCTGACCGAGTCGTCCGACGCCCGAGTACATCGTATGAATGTGCAGGTCGGCCCTCAGTCGCATGCCTCTCTGAAAGAATAAGGATATTTAGTTCTTTCATGTCGGTTCGATGTAAGGCGGGAACATAATTTCATTTTCACGCGCCGATATGGCGGGATGCTGACGGCGGCCCTCGGTCGCATGCCTCAGATTTCAATTCGCGTAATAATATTCACCCGCAGATTTCTGTTCCCTGTCCAGTCTCGAATCGGGTTTGTTTATTCTCGGACGATGTGTGTCGGCGTCCCGTCTGAACGTTATGTCAACAGCTTTCAAAAATCTGTTCATGCCGTCCCTCATCGGGAACGGGCCGTCACCAATTCCGCTGTGCCCCGGATCGCCGCCGAAGACCATCATAGAATCCGAGACCATGTCCAGGAAATAAATGTCGTGGTCGACGATCATCCCGCTCTTTCCGCTCTTCTCCATCATCCTTCTTATTGTTCTCGCCGCGTTCATCCTTTGATTCGAGTCCAGATAGGCGGACGGCTCATCGAACAGGTATATGTCTGCGTCGCGCGCAAGGCACAATGTTATCGCAACTCTCTGCAGCTCACCGCCGGAAAGTGTCTTCAGGCTCTTTTCCATCAGATGCTTTATTCCCAGCGGCGCAATCACCTCGCCCTGGAAGAATCCTGACTGTACGGTATCGAACGCAGTTGAGTTAAGAATGTCCTTCACGGTGCCGTCGGCATCGGCGGTGATGTACTGCGGCTTGTACGATACCTTCATTTTGGCATCTATCTTTCCTTTGTCCGGCGCGATGACGCCGGCCAGCATCTTCACGAATGTTGTCTTTCCTGTCGCGTTGGGACCGACGATGCCCACCGACTCGCCTATTCTTATATTTCCGCCGTTAACTTTCAGTTTGAATTCTCCGAAGTCCTTCTCCAGCGTCCCGTATCTTAACAGATCGTCAGTATTCCATTCGCTTCTCGGAGGGGATGCGGTGAACTCTATCGGTCTGTCGCGGAATCTGATGTTCTCCTCGGGAAGGTATCCGTCAAGGTACACATTTATGGCAGTTCTCACCTGTCTCGGCAACGTGAAGACACCGTACGCCCCTTCGGAACCGTAGACAACGTTGACGTTATCGGCAAGGAAATCAAGTATCGCGAGATCATGTTCGATCACGATCACCTGCTTCTTCCCGCTCAGTTCTTTTATGTGCCTCGCCATTTTGACGCGCTGATATATATCGAGATATGACGACGGCTCGTCAAAAAAGTAAACGTCAGCGTCCTTCATCAGCGTCGCGGCGATCGCAACCCTCTGTAGCTCGCCGCCCGACAGTTTGTTCAGGTCTCGGTCAAGCACATCCGTAAGTTCGAGCATTTCTGCCGCTTCGCCGACGTTCATGCGTTCTTCGACCTTCGACAGAAGGCTGCGGACAACACCCGCCGTCGCTGTCGGAATCTTATCGACATATTGCGGCTTCGTCGCTGTTCTTACGTTCCCATTGTAAACGGCGGCGAGATAATCATAAAGTTCGGTGCCTGCGAAATGTTTCAGGACATCGTCCTTCGACGGCGGTTCCTCATAGTTTCCGAGGTTCGGTACCTCGATGCCTGATAACATCTTTATCGCCGTCGTCTTGCCGATGCCGTTCGGTCCCAGTATGCCGGTCACGACGCCCTTTTTTGGAACGGGCAGCCTGTACAGACGGAACATGTTCTCGCCGTAATGGTGCACCATCTCGCTTTTCAGTTCATCCGCGAGACCTATTATCTTGATAGCTTCGAATTGGCATTTGTTCACGCATATGCCGCACCCGGCGCATAATTCTTCGGATATTATCGGCTTCCCGCGCTCGCCGATGACTATCGCTTCCACTCCGGTTCTCATCTTCGGGCAGAAGTTTATGCACTCTTTGTTGCACTTCCTGTGTTGGCATCTGTCCTGAAGGACCGCTGCTATCCGCATGCTCCCGCTTATCCTTAAGTTAAATATAAGGTTTGGCGGAGCGCGGCGCAGCGGCGCGG
>WRNI01000109.1 GCA_009776695.1 Methanomassiliicoccaceae archaeon | reverse complement strand
CGATGGGCGACAGGCACGGCGGGGAAAGATCACCGCGTATCTCCCTCTTGTTCAGCCGGGTGTTATCAAAATCTGTGATATCTTCGAACGTAACGTACTTGAGCCTCTCGCCGAATTGGACCACCTTATGACAATCTGATTCTATGTTAACGTCGAAGTTGCCTTCTGCGTTCATTGTGACGGTAACTTTATGCGTCTTCCCGCATGTTCTCATATGCGCAGTCACTGTTGCCATATCATCACATCATTTCAGATCTTTCACAAGTATCAGGTGCCATCCGAATTCGGTGCGCACCGGACCGACCACCGCTCCTTTGTCGGCCGAGAACGCCGCCTTTTCGAATTCAGGCACCATCTGACCGCGCCCGAACCATCCCAGGTCGCCGCCTTTTCGCCCGGACGGGCAACTGGAATATTTTTTAGCCATGTCGGCGAACTTCTCGCCGCCGTATATCCTTTCCTTGATCTCTGACGCCTTTTTTTCCGTGTCCACGAGAATATGTGCCGCATTGACCTGTTTTGTCATACATACCGTATCTTTGACCGCGGATATAACGGTTGTCTGCGAAAAGATAAAACGTCGCTCACATGATACGATGGAACATGCAGACGCGTGACGGCGAGATATTCAAAATTTGTGTGAACGTGCCGGAGGATTTCCTTGAAAAACTGATGGATTCTCTTAACTCGGTCATGGAACCGGTGTATCCCGGTTACGAGAGAGCGTTCTCGTATTCGCGTGTCACGGGAACGTGGAGACCTCTCGAAGGTTCTTCGCCTTACAAAGGAACGACAGGCAAGATCGAAGTTTCCGATGAGATAAGACTGGAATTCGTCGTGAAGGGCAAAGATCTGAAGAATGTTGTCGACACCATTGTTTCCGTGCATCCCTACGAGGAGCCTGCGATCGACATAACCTCGGTGCTCGGCTGGAAGGACGTTGTCTAATTTTTGTACGTGTATGTGTAAACGCCGTCGAACGACCTCTGCAGACGGTGTATCTTAAGGCTTTGTTTCCTTAAAGCGAGATCTTCCCCGCTCATCAATCCCATCTCAAAGAACCGGTCGAGCAAACGGAACGCCTCATCGTATCCTGATTCCACGCCCACCACGATATCAATGTAACGGTTGCGGCAGTTCAGCTTCTCAGGCAGCGAACCGTTGTTCTTTTTTATTATCTCCGGGGACACGGAAGGGTACATCGAAAGATTACGTTCGCATTGTTCCTTCGCTTCATCGTATCTTTTCGAGCCGATGTATGCGTCAATAAGCATCTCAATGACATCGAACCTCTGCGTGTCGGACATATCGCATCTCAGGCATTCCTCGCACACGAGCGCCGCAAAAGCGTAATTCTCATCAGTCAGCGCCGAAGCGGCCACCGAGGACAGAAAAGAATGCGCTGACGAGACGTCAGCGCCGGCGAGATATCTCTTCGTCTTGACCTTGTCCTGATCGGAAAGCGATGAATACCATTCTTTAACGTTTGCGTCCGATATCTCTTTCGGAACATCCTTCTGAACTTCTTTCGCCTTTCTGAAAAGCATGCATTCGCATCACGGCAACGGATTTAATACATTGCGCCGATGCTCTGCGCGGTCTGCCGGTCCGTCAGAGTCAGTTGAACAATATCATCCCGAAGTAGTACATCTCGCCTTCCGGCGCGCTGTATACTATGTTGTTCTTCTTCGTGAATCTGAAGATATCGATGCAGTACGACTCGATCGGCGGTATCGATATTTCGGGATGTATACACGGTTCGCCTCTCACGTACGCGCACTCTTTGCAGTATACGCATCCCCCTCCGGAAAGTATGAGATGATCGCCTGCGTCCTTCGGTATCAGTTCACGAACACGTCTCACATTCGCCTGGTGCAATCCTAACGTCCTTTCGATATGCTCATACTCGAACCATTCGCCTATCTTGTACTCTGACCTGAATACGAGGGCCTTGGAATATTTCTTTACCTTTTCGGTACATTCATCGATGCCGCCGACGCCCGGCGGGCATGTCCAGTTCGCATTGTATTTACCGCACGCATTGTTCTCGCAGTACTGGCGTACCATGTGCGAGCAAAGCAGCGGCGTCTCTTTCAGATCGAATATCTTTGCAAATCCCGTTTCATCGTTCAGTACTTTTTCAATAATGTCATCCGTTATCATCTTTGCATGCCTCCCCGTGCTGCGCATCCCTTGATAAATTGTCGATGTTCCATTCTATCAGCCCGACGAACTCTTCTCTCCTCTCGCCGCATTCCATGCCGCAGTTCGGGCATGAGAACTCTTTGCAGGGATCGCAGAGTACTGAGAGTTCAGCGGAATCGCCGTACTTTTCCTGTATTAGCGATATGATGGCGCATATCTCCTCATATTGTTCTTTGACGGTGATGTACCACGGCATCGTGACATGCATGTCGATATGCATGGTAGACCCGTACTTCACTATTCTCAGATTATGAATGTCTATCCACGTATCATGCCTGCTTTTGTTTAATGTTCCCGCTATCTTTTCCAATAACTCGATGTCGACCTTGTCCATTATGCCTTCCATTGATCTTTTCACAACGAAGACGCCTGTGGCAAGGATTATGATACCGAATATCAGCGCTATGGCGCCGTCTATCCACATGACGGCGTATCCCATCGCCGTCAGCGTGTACAGTGCGACGAGCCCCAGTATTATGCCCACGGACGAATACGAATCGGATTGCAGATGTTTGCCGCTGGCTATGAGCGCCTGTGATCTGTTACGTTTTCCTTTCCTTATCGCTGCGGTACCGACGCCGAAGTTCGCCGCTGCTGTTGCGATTATCAATAACATCCCCATCTCAAGATTGGGTATCTCGTCCGGCGGGTCTATTATGCTGCCGATCGCCTCCACCAGAATTATGATGCCGGCTATCGCGATCATCGATCCTTCCACGGTCGCGGAAATGAACTCGGCGCGTCCGTGGCCGTACGGGTGATCGAAGTCGCGGGGTTTCGCGGAAAGATACAACGCATACAATCCTATGAGACC
>WRNI01000108.1 GCA_009776695.1 Methanomassiliicoccaceae archaeon | reverse complement strand
AGACCGGCGACGAGTGGATAAAGAAACACGACCTGTCGTCAATAAAGATGCTTGCCAGCGTTGGCGAGCCGATAGACGCGGACGTCTGGAAATGGTACCACAGGACGATCGGCGGAGGACGATGTCCCATCGCTGATACATGGTGGCAGACGGAGACCGGAAGCATACTGATATCGCCGATGACCGGCGCGTTCGATTTGAAGCCTGGGTCTGCAATGAAGCCGCTCCCCGGCATAGAGGCGGCGGTGTACAGAGAGGATAAGACAAGATGCGGTGTCGGCGAGAGCGGCAACCTGTACATCGAACGTCCGTTCCCGTCCCTCGCAAGGACAATATGGAACGATCATGCGAAATATACGGAAACGTATTGGACCGCGTTCCCCGGACATTATCTGACGGGCGACGGCGCAAGAGTCGACGCGGACGGCGACCACTGGCTGCTGGGGCGCGTGGACGACGTGATAAGCGTTGCCGGCCATAGGATCGGAGCGGCGGAGATAGAGGCGGCGCTGATAGCGCATCCCGCTGTTGCAGAAGCTGCCGTCGTTCCGGTGCCTGACGAGATAAAGGGAGAGGCGATATACACGTTCGTGACGCTGAAGGATGGCTTCGAAGATTCCGAGGAACTGAACAAGCAGCTGGTCAATCAGGTGCGCAACATAGTCGGCCCCATAGCGACGCCGAAAACGATACAAATTGCTCAGGGTCTCCCGAAGACACGCAGCGGGAAGATCATGCGCCGTATACTCAGAAAGATAGCCGGCGGCAGCCGGCCGGATGAGCTTGGGGACACGACAACGCTTATTGATCCCGGTGTCATAGACGTACTGATAAAAGGCAGGAAATGAGAGCCGCCGCGCCGTATGTCATTCGGCACGGAACAGAAACGGTTCAGGAACGGAGATTCAGTCTCCGCTCCCCATTCCTATCTTTACCGCGGCGATGTTGCTCTCAAGCAGCTCCTGCTTCCTCGCCGGGACGCTTTTCCTTATGCCTTCGATGAACGAATCCTCGGAACAGAATTTCGTCTCCGCGAACAAGCGTCCGGCCATGACCATGTTCGCCATGCCTTTCAGGTTGTTATCGGACGCAAGTCTTGTCGCGGGAAGATATATCGCCTTCACGTCGTTCCGTTCCACCTTTGCGGTGACGATCGAGCTGTCAACTATGACAATACCGTCCTTGACAACGGAGCTTTCGAACTTTTCCAGTGACGGTAAGTTCATTGCGATAAGAACATCCGGCGCCGTGACCAGCGGCGAACCTATCGGAAGGTCGCTGACGCATACGCTGCAGTTCGCCGTCCCGCCTCTCATCTCCGGTCCGTAAGAAGGAAGCCACGATACTTCCTTGCCGTCAAGCATTCCCGCGTACGCCGCCACTTTCCCGGTGAACAGTATCCCCTGTCCGCCGAAACCCGCGAGAAGAAGGTTCATGCTCATTCTTTCGCCTCCTTCGCCCCTGCATCCTTGAGAACGCCCAACGGATAATATGACATCATGCTGCTCCTCAACCATTCGAGGGAGCCCTGCATCGACAGTCCCCAGTTGGTCGGGCATACCGAGAGTACCTCGACGATTGTGTATCCTTTCCCTTCGATCTGGTACTCGAACGCCTTCTTTATCGCCTTCTTGGCGATGTTGACGTTCTTCACGGTATCGACGGCGACCCGCTGCGCTAACGCAACGCCTTCCAGCGTAGCGAGCATCTCGCACACTCTTATCGGATGTCCCGCGTATTTCACATCGCGTCCGTACGGCGACGTTTGCGTCACCTGGCCGGGAAGCGTCGTCGGGGCCATCTGCCCTCCAGTCATCCCGTAGATCGCGTTGTTTATGAATATCACCGTAATATTTTCACCGCGGGCGGCCGCGTGAACTGTTTCCGCTGTACCTATGGCGGCAAGGTCGCCGTCCCCCTGATACGCGAACACAACGTTATCGGGACGCGCTCTCTTCAGTCCTGTTGCGACAGCGGGCGCGCGGCCGTGCGCCGCCTGCACCATGTCGCAGTTGAAGTAATTGTACGCGAACACTGCGCACCCGACCGGTGCTATCCCTACTGTTTTACCTTCTATCCCGAGCTCATCCATCGTCTCCGCGATCAGACGGTGAACTATACCGTGACTGCATCCCGGGCAGTAGTGGAACTGCGCATCCGTCAGTGAATGCGGTCTTTTGAACTTCATTCAGATGCCTCCTTTTATCTTCTTTATTTCTTCAAGGACCTCGGCGGGCGTCGGCACCATGCCGCCGGTGCGTCCGTAGAATTTTACATCTCTTTTTCCGTTCACCGCTAAACGGACGTCATCCACCATCTGGCCCATTGACATCTCCACGCAGAGGAACGCCTTCGCCGTTCCCAGTCTGGAAAGTATCGCCTTGTTCGGGTACGGCCATAACGTTATCGGACGTATGAGGCCGGCCTTTATGCCTTCTTTTCTTGCCGCGTCGACCGCGCTTCTCGATATACGGGCGGATGCGCCGTACGCTACGACGATGATGTCCGCGTCCGCGGTCATGTATTCTTCGCAGCGCTGCTCCTTCTCTTCTATCTCTTTGTATCTCTGATACCTCGCCTTCAGCACCGCCTCGAGATTCGGCGGCTCGATGTACAGTGAATTAATAACATTGTGCTCTCTTTTGCCGCCGTGACCGGACGCTGCCCATTTCCGCTCCGGAACGTTTATCTTCTTATCGGGGTCCATTACGACGGGCTCCATCATCTGTCCCAGTAAACCGTCGGAAAGTATCATGGCGGGCATCCTGTACCTGTCACCGAGTTCGAAAGCATCGGCAACGAGGTCTACCATCTCCTGCACCGTCGACGGCGCGAAGACGAGCATCCTGAAATCTCCGTGACCGGGTGCCCTCGTCGCCTGCGTGTAATCGGCCTGCGACGGCTGTATCCCTCCCAGACCGGGACCTGCGCGCTGAACGTTCACGATCAGCGCGGGAAGATCGGAACCCGCGAGATACGAGATACCTTCCGATTTCAGGCTTATGCCCGGGGAACTTGACGATGTCATCGCC
>WRNI01000107.1 GCA_009776695.1 Methanomassiliicoccaceae archaeon | reverse complement strand
ACCTCTCGAGGAAGCCGTTCCTCAGTACCCAACGCGTTGCGAAGAACCACGCTGCGACCATCGCGCCTATGAACGCGTACGCTTCCATCGGCAATATGACGAGGCACGCGAACTCTGCGAACGCCTCATAATTATAAACGGCCCAGTATGCCAGCGCAAGGAGCCCGAACAATAAGAACACGAGTATCGTTGGCTTTATGTCCTTGGCGATGCGCCCGTCAACGGAGAAGAACTTAAAGCGCGGGACGACGAACAGTATCTGCAGTATCCCTGTAGCGATCAGAAACACCAGCAGCGCGTTCCTTCCCATTATCTCCGCGTCCGGGTGATCATTGCCTATGAAACCGTATATCTCCACGTCCGGCAAAGGAAATATGGATATGATGTCGTACATGCTGCCCACGTAAAGCGCAGAGTACGTCAGCAGGCCGAACAATGCGATGAGGATCGCCGCCGGAATTGAATATCTCAGCACTTCCGGCAGTATCGAGCCTTCGATCTTAGACGGCTTTGCCCATATGACCATTAAGAACGATGCTATCGACAATCCCACGATGGCATAGAATGTCGCCGTGACGGGAACAAGAGGAGGCGCGCGGAATATGACGATCGTCAGGAGAACGAGCATCCCTATGACGAAGTTCCTCGCTAAATACATTTTAAGAATGTCCCTCATTCCCGATACTGTACGATTTCCTTCGATCATCGCCTTCGGCAACGCAGAGAAATCATCGGACACGAGGACCATGTCGGCAACGCCTCTGGCGGCGCCGCTGCCGCTCTGCAGCGCTATGCCCACGTTAGCTTCCTTGATGGATTTCACATCGTTGATGCCGTCGCCCACCATAGCGACGTAACGTCCGCTTTTTTTGAGCTCCTCGATCACAAGCTCTTTCTGATCGGGGCGCATTCTTCCGAAGATGTTCGTCCCAAGTATTTTTTTCGTTCTTTCGCTGTCGCTCAGCCTGTCAAGCTCATCGCCCGATAATATCACGCGCTCGCCCGGTAATCCTGCGATGGTGAACAGCGCGTTCACCGCATCCGGGTCGTCGCCTGACAGTATCCGTATCTCGATGCCGTTCTCTATGAACGAGTCCATCGTATCTTTGCAGTCCGGTCTTATTTCGTCCTCGATGGTTATGACGGCCACAGGGTCAAGCTCGGGGAGAACGGCGTTATCGCCTTCATAGAAATTCCCGCCCTTTCCTTTGGCCAGCACAACGGTCCTCAAACCCTTGGACGAGCGGTCTTTGATGACGCCTTCCATTTCCTCCGTGTACACCATCTTTTTTGCGAGGATGTCGTACGCCCCGAGCACCAATGTTATCTCCTTTCCGTTATCGATAACTTTCACTCCCGAGTACTTACGTTCGGAGGAGAACATTATCTCGTCCGTAAGCTCAACTTCCGTCTCGCCGTATCTGTTCAGAATGGCGTCGACCGTCTTGTTCCTGCTGCCGGTGGCGTTGGCGAACAGCTTCGTATAGCGTTCCGCTGTTTCCGTGTCGGTGAATGCGGTGATGTCCTTGAAGACAAGACGGTTAGTGGTTATCGTTCCCGTCTTGTCCATGCATACCGTGTCAACGTGACTTATCGATTCCACTGCGTTCGCTCTCTGCAGCAGAACGCCGGAATTGGACATCCGCACGGCGGCCACCATGTAAGCGATGACAAGCATCGGGAAGAGGCCGATGGGCACCATATCCAGTATCACGACAGCCATTTTCAGATTCCCGGCGCTGTAGACGCTGCCGAGGCTGTCCGTGAATATGTTGATTATCACCATCGCGGCAAGATATATCATCGCGACGACCATCAGCAATTTTGTTACCGCACCCGTTTCCATCTGCAGCGGACTTTGCTTGGTATCGAATTTCTTTGCGCTCGCGAGCATCTTGGCCGCGAACGTCTTATCGCCGAAGACGGTCACCTGATAATATCCTTCGCCGGTGACGCAGTACGATCCCGAGTATATCATGTCGTCGATCCGCTTTCTCACGGTGCTCGATTCGCCGGTAAGCAACGATTCGTCTATCTCCATTGACCTTACCTTCAGCAGAACGCCGTCGACCAGCGCCTGGTCGCCTGTACGCAAATGAATGACATCATCCTTGACGACCTTCGACTGATCTATCTCTTCTTCCGAACCGTTGCGAATGACGGCGACCTTCGGCCTCATGAGCAATGCGATCTTATCCAACCGGCGTTTCGCCCTTATCTCCTGTATCGTCGCGATGAGTATGTTTATCGATATCATACCGACAGCGGCAAGGGCGCTCGGCAATTCCTTGAAAGAAAGGAGCAAAGCGCCCAATATGAAAAGTATTAAATTGAAAACAGTAAAAACATTCTTCGTGATGATATCGAAATAGGTCCTGCTGACCACAGGCTCCACAGAATTGACCTCTCCCTTCGAGACCCGGCTGTAGACCTCGCTGTCGGTCAGCCCCTGGAACTCCATACAGACGTTAAGGGCACACCCATAAATAAAATGTCAGTTCATTCCGCTCCGTAATACAACGTCACGTGCTCATATATCCCGTCAATGCCCATTATCTCCACAGTAACGGACGTATTCTGCGATACGTAGTCGATAATGCATTTGACAGGCTTTCCAAGTGATGACGCCGAATGCGCGTACACGCTCATCTGTATCGCGTAACGCGGTTCGTTGGTTCTGTTCATGTCCGTTTTGAAATCATGCACTTCCACATGATCATCAAATACGGCAAGCATATCGATGCGGCCGGCTATCACCACGTCCTTTACAGGAAGCGAGCAGTCGATCTCCGTCATTATCTTCGCTCCTTTCACGGATTCGTATATCTTCATGATCCGTTCTGTTTCATCATTGTCATCGTTCGCTTTGAGGCCGTTCATGATCCTCTGCGCATCCTTGTGAACACGTATCCCGTATTCCGCGCCCTTTCCTTCGCCGCTCTCCTCGTACTCGCCCATTATATCATGCAACGAGATCCTTTTCTTACGCTTATCGTACTCTTGTATCAAAGGCCTTTCAGCGGGATCTCCGTTTTCGGATGCCGGCGCCTTCTCAAGGGACGGCTCGATCATTTTCAGGGCGTCGCCGCCGATG
>WRNI01000106.1 GCA_009776695.1 Methanomassiliicoccaceae archaeon | reverse complement strand
TACGGAAGAGAGCACCGGATACATCGCCGCCCGCCTGTCCAGTATCACTGCTGCGCCCGTGTCGTCGCCGGACCGTATCAGGCGGCCGGCCGCCTGCCTTGTCTTTCTTATTGCAGGGGATACGACCGCGTGTTCCCACCCGTTCCCCGACTTTATGTCGTAATACCGTATCAGGGCCTTCTGTTTCGCTCCCGGCCTTGCGAACGGTATGCCGACGAGTACCGCAAGCTCCATATCCTTCCCCGGAAAATCGATGCCTTCGCTTATCTTCCCGCCGTACACGGCCATCAATACGCCGTTATCCGACGACCGGAACGAATCGACCATCCGCTGATGCTCGGAATTGGTCATTCCCTTACGTTCAATGAAAATTTCCTTCGGGATGCGCTCAAGGATGCCGTCCCCGATCATCGTGCCCATTAAAGTATACGAAGGAAAGAATATCGCCGTATTCCTTCTTACCGCATTGACCGCGCTGACGATGTGATCCTCTGTCCTAGGTATCATCGTATCGTCCTGCTTCACTATGTCGTACTTGGTGGTCACATCGTCCGCATGCACCGTCATCAGATTCTTCGGGTCGAAAGGTGACGCGAATATATGCGTCTCGGCGTTCTCCAATCCCAATACGTTCATGTACTCCGTCAGCGGCTCAAGCGTACCGGACATGTGTACGGACGAGTGGCACGAACGCAGCGGTTCCGCCGCATAATAGGGGTCCATGCAGAACGCTTCCAATGCCGTGTTCTCGCCGATCACCAGCTTAACGTATATCTCATCCTCCGTGTCAAGCCAGAATTGTACGAACTCGCCCAATGACCGCATGTACGAGCGCGGAAGTTTCCCCTTCGCCCTCTTTGATTCTGCGACAACTTCGCCGTGTTCGATCAGCGCTTTGCATATGCTCTTCACTTTCACCGACGTTATGCCGAGTTCTTCCATAAGCCCGTCCTCAAGATAGTACGGAGGAAGGAGGGCGTCATCCTCATCGCCCAGGAACTCGTTCTTCGCGTTGTACATGAGCTTTCTGAGCGCGCTCATGAAGTCGACGGCGGAAAGTCCGTTGCTTACCTCCGGATCGTTGCGTTCCCTCGCTTCGCTTTCCGCGAGGTCCAATGCGTGCACCGTGTAATCGGAGGTCGAGATGTCACGCAGATGGTCGGGCAGGTTGTGCGCCTCGTCCACGATTATCACAACGTCCTTCAGCGAAGTGTTCATCCATCCGAGGAATCTTTTCCTTGCGCCGGGCACGAAGATGAAGTGGTACGGCGCCATGACAACGTCCGCCTTCCCTATGAGCAATTTCATAAGTTCGTAGGGGCACATCCCGTTGTCCTCCGCATAACGTACCAGTTCGTCGGAAGTGGGCATCATATCGCTGCAATATTTTATATGGATGTCCATGTCCGTCTCAAGTATGTTATCGTAGAATTTGCATCCCCTGTCCGTTCCCGCATGTTTTTTGAACTCCGAACAGAAACGCGAGAGCTCTTCCGGCGTCCCCGTCGCGAACTCGGGGTCCGACGATATCCTGGGGCACGTGGATGTGCTTCTCCCCTGTATCCCCACGGCAAATAATTTTCTGACAGAGGATATCTTCCTCAGTTCGAGTATCGCCTGTTTCTGCTGCGAGCCCGTTCTCGTTGTGTATACGATCCTTTTCTTCTTTTCGAGGACATACGGCAAAGCCCCCGCCAGGGAACATACTGTCTTCCCGGTGCCCGTTCCCGATTCTATGATGCACGAGACCCCGTTCCTCACGCATTTGTCGACCGTCTCAACGAATTCCTTCTGCGATCCTCTGGGCGTGTACGGGAACAGGTGCATGCGGTCTCGGATTGTTTCCGAATATATGAATGGTGCGAAAGACATCGAATACCGTAACCGCATCCGCCGGCAGATCCGAAACGCGGCGTGCATATACGGTCAATGCCGTCCAGGTCATTCATCTGTTGATCGTATGATCATGTTACCATTCTCTATGCGGTTATTTCTGGTTTATTTCTGATTTATTTCTGACCATCCGCCATAGGATGAGCCCCCATATGCCTGCGAATCATCAGTAACCGCTTTATAAGCAGACTTATATACGGGTATTGTCAATCGAACGCGGGGATGCATTCAGATGAGGCTTGTCAAGGCTAGGATCAAAGGATACAAGAGCATAAAGGATACGGGTTATTTCGATATCGAGAGAACGAAGACCATTTTCGTCGGACCGAACGAGGCAGGGAAAACGGCAATATTTCAGGCGCTCCAGCGCCTGAACCCGTCATCGGGCGTGATACCGTTCAACTCGCTGAGGGACTATCCGCGGTCTGATTACGACCGCGACATAGCAAGAGGCGGCATAGACCCGGCGGCGTTCACCGTCGTCGAATGCCACTTTTCACTGGAACCGCCGGACATCGCATTGCTGCCGCCGGGTTTCGACAATGCCACATACGTTGTCGGAAGGCGGCTGGACAACTCAAGCTGGCACCGAATAGACGGCGGCCCCAAACAGCTGATGTTCGCCGATATCGAGAATGATCTGGACAGGTTCAGTTCGCACATCGATAAGAATTTCAAAAAGGAGAACCCCGCATCCCCGGAAAGCGATCTCCCGTCCAATGAATTGTTAGACATACTGGGCCTCATGGGCGAGGACGACAGGATAGACGGGGAACTGGCGAAAAGGATATTATCATGGATGAAAGCGAACCTCGTCTACGTGGACGAGGGCGGCGCCGAGGAGGAAAGGCACAAAAAGATAAAGGGGCAGCTTTCGAACGTGGAACTGAGCGACCGCTCGCTGAACATCTGCCGCTCGCTGATGCCCAAGTTCGTCCTTTACAGCAACTATCTGAAGGTCCGCCCAACGATACATTTAGGAAAGATGGCGGAACGCCTTGAGCGCGACCTTGTGGAGGATCCTATGTATGATTACGGGAACAGATGCTTCCTCAAGTTCCTCGGGTTCACGGCAAAGGAACTGTCGCTGACAGGGGAGATAAGCAAAGCCGATATCGAGACGGATGAGGAGATGCGCGAGTACATGGACCGCCTTGACGACAGAAAGTATCGGCTGAATGCGGCATCGATAAGATTAACGGAA
>WRNI01000105.1 GCA_009776695.1 Methanomassiliicoccaceae archaeon | reverse complement strand
CTCGTTCTGAACGCCGGCGGGGGCGTCCCCTCGGACGCGCCGGACACAATGACGGGAACCAATTTCGGACTTGATCCGATAGAAGCCGACAGGATACAGCAGTTCAAGGTCGCTCTCATCCACCTGGGGAACGTAAGGTCGCACATAATCTACAAAGCACGGCTAATTCTGAGGAATGTTGACATTCCCGCGATGATAGTATCACAGTGCCCGGTGGACTTTGAGGACTTCGCGGCGATCGGCGTAAAAACACGCATTGTCATGCCCACCGACGATAACATAGGCGTGAAAGGCGAGATACGCGAGATAACCACGGGTGTGATACGAGGCGTAACATGCCCGCAGGACAAGCTTGATGAAATCGTGTCCAAGATACAGTCAATGCTGCCGCACAAGGAGGCGCCGTGATGAAAGTTATTGTCAACGGCGCTGAAAAAGAATTGCCGCAGAACGCTAAACTGAAGGATGCGGTATCAGGTGAAAGATACGTCAGCGGGTCTCTGATATCCGTGCACATGTCAACAGATAAGATACGCGAGGAGACGAGCGATCTCGAACTTGTGACAACAAAAGGCTCGATGATACTTCATCTTGATGAGAGCGATGACGCCGATATATGGAAAGGTATCACGAATGTAATAGAAGGAATAGGAGCAAGATGGGTCACGAAGAACATCGCCGCTTTCGGCTCATTCCCCACGAAGATAAAAGTAAGCCGCGAGGCGAGGATGTACAGGCAGTACGACTGTTTCTTTTCGCTGGGCGGATTCGATAACGAAACGACGTACATGATGATAGCGATGGACGACCACAAATGGTCGTACGGCGCCGGAACGGGACGAATAGGAAGAATAACATCGGGCCGTCACATACTCGGTCTTTTGAGGGAAGGGGACAAGATAACAGGCATAAGACCGGTAGTATCGGAAAAAAGTTCGGAGAACGTCATTGTAACGGCGGACCTGGGAACAAAGCTTGACGAAGGTATGTCCGTTGAAACGTACGTTTCCGTCACACTGAACGAAAGGTCGCCGATGTGCTGTGAGCATGTGCTGGTAACGGCGGGAAAGGGATACATGGTGATATCGGACAGCGCGGGCAGTTATGCCGCCTGCTCAGATAATACGGACGTGGAGATGGGCGCGGAAGATGTTGCTGTAAGGGATAACGGACACGTGACCGTAAGAACAGCGGGAACGGGAACGGGAAGGATATTTTTCTACAAGGATCGAAGGCAGCTTATGCAGGCGCACAGTGACGCCGGAACGGTAACAAAAGGAATGAGCATAATCTCGCACGCAAAACAGAACGACAAGATAACTATCGTCACGGATCTGAAACGTGCGTTATCCGTGGGAATGACTCAGGCGGAAGGAGAAAAGTTCCTTTCATCGCTCGGCATAAAGCAGATACGCACCGGCGACACGTCAGATAATGCGATAATCGTGGAACAGGAGCCGGAGTGGACGATGCATGTGTCGAAGAGCAAAGAGGCGGAGACGTTCGGCGCCCCGGAGGACAGGATATTTAACGTCTCGTTATACAGGAAGGAAGAACCGGCAAGTGTTCATTACTTCGAGAAGGTCACGGGACTGAGCCACAAACCGATAGGGACGATGAAAGTGCATTTTGCGTTCAAGGGGATGCCGATGGTCACGTTCGAAGGCGACGAAAGCAGAGGCAGTTCTCTTTACCCGGGCGCGGAGTTCAAGAAGTGCAAAAAAGGAGATATCGGGATAACGAACCAATCAAGACCGAACAGCGGGCTGATGGGCATCAGACTGGAAGAGAGCAAAGAGTTCGGCCCCACGGGAGAGGAACCGTACGGTACGAACATCGCCGGAACATTCAAAGGCGATCTTAAAAAACTGGCGGAAGGGCTGAAAGAAGGTGACATCGTGTATGTAAAGGAGGAAGAACAATGAGCGCCGAACGCGAGACACGGATCATAATGATATCGCCGTCATCGGATATAACGCCGGACCAGATAGTAAGGGCGATACACGCCATGGGAAAGAGCGTTACAGTAAAAGAGGCATGCTACGGCGCTGTCCTCGAAGGAAAAAGAGAGATCGTACGTGACGTGGTAACAGAATTAAGGAAATTAGATAAGAACGCGATATTCACAAAAGTGAGAGCGTACTGCGCCGGCGACCCGAGACGGTGCCGCGCGCACCACGGTACGAGACCGGGCTTCGCGCAGCTTGAGATGGAATGGGGCGATCTCTGGAAGATACAGCACGGTCTCGAATGCGCCGACCGCGGTGAGAAAGCGAATGAACGGAAGACAGTAAAGAAATTACCGATAGATGAATTCAAAAAAATATGCGAGGTGAAGTGATGAAGGTTTTCATAGATCCGCCGAACAGCCTGATACTGTTCGATCTGGTAGAAAGGTCGGGCCATGAGCCGCTGAGCACAATGGCGTTAATTCAGGAGAAGATAGAGAATACGGAAATAGACATGCCGCCGATGAATGTTTCGCCGGACGATGTGATGAAAGGTCTGAAATATGCGGGGATCGAAGTTCCTTCGGGCGTAAGAGGACGGTTGGCCCTCTGGGGACCGATGATCGAGGAGGCGGAAGCGGCGATAATCATGGAGGACTGCCCGTACGGATTCGGATGCGTCGGATGCCACAGGACAACGCTTATGGTCCGTTATCTGATAAAGAAGAAAGGCATCCCGGTGCTTAACGTAAATTATCCGAATGACGAGGAAGAGGGCAAGGAATTGGTAATAAAGATGAAAGAGTTCCTGGAGGGCCTGAAATGATAAAGATAGCGCAATTATCATGCGGTACCGAGTACAGCAGCGTTCAGTATGAGATCGAGAAGGCGGCGAGAACGGTAGGCGCAAAGATCGTGCATCCCGATGTCTCCGCCGCTGATATTGACGAAGCGGTGGAAAGGTTCGGATTCAAGCCGCAGTCCCCTCAGCTTAAGTTAATGATAGCGCGCGCAGTTCAGCTGGCGGACCGTAAATATGACGCTGACGCGGTATTCATAGCAACGTGCTTCAGGTGCGCCGAGGGCGCACTGGTGAGGAATGAATTAAGACGTTTTATACAGGACAATACGAGATTACCTGTTGTTACGTACTCGTTCACCG
>WRNI01000104.1 GCA_009776695.1 Methanomassiliicoccaceae archaeon | reverse complement strand
ATGTTCAGACACCTTTCCGTAAGGTCGTTATTGCTGCCGATGTCCATGTAGTAAGGTGTGTGCAGCGAGATCTTAACATCAAGGCGCTTCGCCATGTCGCCGATCGGCGCCAGCAGGCCGAAATTATCGACAACGCCGGATGCCATCATCACAAGTATGTCATCCTCTTCGATCTTCAGCTTGGGATCGCATGTCGGCATATCGTCCCGTATGACCTCGACGATCAGTCCGTCGGTCAGGTCTTTGATGTGAAGCCCGATCTCCTCGTCCTCGGGATAACGGTCAATGGTGCCTGCCCTGACCATGGGTATCTCGATCGCTGTCAATCCGAGATTGTGAACATCCTCTATGCCGTCCTTCAGCGTGCGCCCTTTGCACGAGAGAGGGATTCCTGCGGGACCGAATCTTATCATGAGAACACCTTGGGTGAACAACCAAAAGTTCGGGCTACTATTTAATTACTTATATCGGCGCGCATGAGACCTCATCGTTGACATTTTCGCGTCCTCTCTGCCGGTCCGATGCCGCCAGCAACTTTACAGATGCGGCGGAGGGGAAGGGATGACAAAGATATTATATAATTTATTCACGATTAAGTTAATCGCGATTAAGTTAATCACGAATAAGTATANGGTGTGNAACATGAGAAGATTCTTTGACGAAGGAAGGTTGTTCGAACTGAACTCGCTCGAAAAACTGTANGGCCGCGATGAGTTCACATTCGCCGTTGTATACGGGAGGCGGCGCGTAGGAAAAACAAGCATCATCAGCGAGTTCATAAGACGCGGCAGCAAAAAGGCGGTAACGTTCACGGCGACCGAAGATACCAATGTAGTGAATCTGGAGATCTTTTCGCAGAGGGTCTTCTCTGTTTTTCCGAACTATTCGATGTTCGAAAGATTTCCGTCATGGGAAAGCGCATTCGACTATATCGTAAAGCAGGCGGACGGAGAGAAGACAATAATCAGTATCGATGAATATCCGTATCTTGCCAAAGCGCATCCGCCGATATCATCTCAGATCCAAAGACTCATAGACGAGGTCCTTCTGAAGACGAACATGATGCTGATACTCTGCGGTTCGTCCATGTCATTCATGGAAAAACAGGTGCTTGGTTATCAAAGCCCCCTGTACGGGAGACGAACGGCACAGTACAAGGTCAAACCTCTTGATTATTACGACAGTGCGGCATTCTTCGGCAATGCCGGCACGGAGGACAAGCTTTTGGGTTATGCGGTATCGAACGGCATCCCCAAGTATCTCAACGTGATATCCAGACCTGGAAATGTTGAGATCGGGATAAATGAAGAGTTCTTTTCCAGGGACGGGTTCCTTTATGAGGAGCCGTACAATCTTCTTAAACAGGAATTAAGGGAGCCGGCGGTCTATAACACGATCATAGCGACCATTGCGAACGGTGCGACAAAACTGAACGTGATCGCCGCGAAGATAGCTGAGAAGGACAGCAAGGTTGCCAATTACATCAAAAATCTCATCGACCTCGGAATACTCGAAAAAGAGGTATCAATGTTATCCGGGAATGAAAAGAACGGCATATACCGTGTCAAAGACGGCATGTACCGTTTTTGGTACAGATTTGTCCAGAAACTCGTGACGCAGATAGATAACGGTGATGAGGACATCTATGATGCAAAGGTCAGGCCGTTCATACCGGACTTCATGGGACTCGCGTTCGAAGATATATGCAAGCAATACCTGCTGCGTTTGAATCGCGTTAAAAGATCGCCGGTCCTGTTCGACAGCATAGGAAGATGGTGGGGCGGCAACCCTGTGACAAAAACAGAAACGGAAATAGATGTCATCGCCACATCGACCGTNGAGAAGGACATCATAGTCGGCGAATGCAAATGGCAGAGCAAAAAAACGGGCACGGATGTTTACACAGACCTTAAAGAAAAGGCAATGATGTTCGCGGACCGTAAGATCCATTACTTCATCTTCTCAAGATCCGGGTTCACGGCAGGATTGAAAGAAGAGTCGGAAAAGGACGGCGATCTGACATTGGTAGGTTTGGAAGATCTCTTCAGAATATGACAGAGGTAACAACGCATCACGTGAGACACACGAAAGGCAGTATGCTGTTCCGCAACGGTATCAGAGAAGATAAGCGGGAATGATACGGCGCAGAGGGGAAGGGATCGTGCGCGGTGTCCTCTGAACAAACTATAACAATTTCTAATTTAGAAATTAATTCAAACAATTTCTAATTTAGAAATTAATCGGAACCATTATTGACCTGTGTTCCGCATGAAGATCGGATCGCAGCAATTTTATCAGTGAACCCTGACCCAGACAAGAGTGCCGGAAATAAGGACGGCGGCAACGGTTCGGGAAGTATAATATATGGACAGTAGCTTGATGTATCCATGGGCAAGCTCTCCCTGTTACCCAAGATAATCGTCACGGCGATGCAGGTCACGTTGGTCGCATTGATCCTTCTCGCGGTGGTGCCGCTCGCGATGGGCGGTCTGAACGTTGACGGATACGATGATTCGGAAATTAATTATGACCCCTCTACTCACAAGGTCACGGTACACCTTGAAGCAGAGATCACCACGGACCTCTATTTTGATATCACGGGGTTCTATTGCGATGCTGTTATCACTGCGGGCGGAGAGAGCGTGCTTATCCACAGCGTTGAAATGGATATCCCCAAGAACGGCACCACTCCGTTCAAATTCGATGCCGAGATACCGGTCACGACTTTCGTGATGATGACGCTCCTCGCCGCAGAGAATGACACTGATATCGTTGTCACTGTCAACATCCGCGGCTCCACCCTCAGCGGTATGATAACCGCTTCCGTATCCGTGGATACGGTCATAACTGAGGACCTCGGCGCCGTTATTACTGTAGCCGATGATCACATCCACGCGGAATTCACGGTCCCCGACTCCGAAATGCTTGATGACATCCTGAAGGAACTGCCGTCGGGTTCCGTTACGATAGATATAGGCGGAACGATATGCACGGTAACGTACGATCCGGTCACGGGAAAGGTTGTTATTGACGTAACTTCCTCTGCTCCGGGCACGACGAGCATCATCGATGATATCGAAGGTGCCAGGAATTCCGATGGCAGCGTCGATGTATCGTATGACGGCGGACCGCCGGTAACGCTTACCGAAGAAGAAGCTGACCAGCTTATCGAAATGCTG
>WRNI01000103.1 GCA_009776695.1 Methanomassiliicoccaceae archaeon | reverse complement strand
CCGGACCCGCCGCGTCATCCGTCGGCGGAACAACGTTATCAGGTATCGAGAACTGTGCGATAGTCGATATCGGCGGTACGTCAACCGATATCGCCGTGATGGAAGGCGGGTTCCCGATGATACAGGAGGAAGGCGCCAACGTAGGCAAGTGGAGAACTCGTGTTAAAGCGGTGGATATGCATACCGTCGCTTTAGGCGGGGACTCAAGGATCACGTTAAAGAATTCGAAGTTCGTCATAGGACCGGAGCGCGTTACACCGCTGGCCGTGCTCGCGCAGAGGTATCCTCACGTGGTTGACAAAATAATGTACGATGATCTTATTGACTATTACGTTGCGGAAGCCGATGCGGATGAATCACAAATGACGGAGAAGGAGAAAAGGGTGTACGGCGGGATGAAAGGAAAAGGACCGATGACCTCGCTGTACATACGGGACGCGACGGACGGCCTGTGGATGATATCCGATGAGCTGATATCGCTGACGAAGAAAGGGATGATCGAGGCATCATCGCTAACACCGACCGATCTCATGGTGTTCTTCGGCAAATTCGATTACGGCGACCGCAGGGGATCGGAAGCGGGTGTGCACGCGATCGCGGAAAAAATGGGAATGACCAATAAGCAGGCAGCGTCGATAATGTTCGAGGAAGTTAAAATGAAGGTATCGGAAGCGCTCATCTCGAAGATGCTGGACGACGAGAGGGACGGATGGCGGACCGAGGGCGCGGAAGGACTGATAGGAAAGATGATATCGCTGAAGAGAGGAGGAGCAATGGACATCATACCTTCCGTCAAATACCCCATAATAGGGGTAGGGGCGCCCGCGGAAGCACTGATGGAGGACATCGGAAAAAGGTTCGGCACCGCAGTGATATTTCCTGAGCATTTCGACGTATGCAACGCCGTCGGCGCCGTAACAAGCAAAGTATCGGAATCGCTGACCGCGATAGTAGCGCCGACGTTGGATTACAGATTCTCAGCGTCCGTTCCTTTCATGGGGGTGCTGTACTACGACCGTTTTGAATCGGCGGTATCGGCGGCCGTCCGAAGTCTTACGTCGTATCTCACGGAAAAGGTAAAAAGATCGGGCGCGGTCAATATAAGATCGGTAAGCAGACAGAAGACCAATTTCTCAACGGAAGGAGCGTACGGACTTTGGGAGGAGGAGGTGCTCGCAAGAAGCATCAACTTCGCCGAAGTTACAGTACGCGTCACCGGGGACCCGAGAATGTCATGATGCCAGCCGTCATACGCGCACCGCGTCCGTATGCGTTCCCGTGACGCGGTGCGCTATATTATATAACATGATTTCCTTGACCTTTTCAAGGAGATAAAATCATGGCAATGACTCCAAGAGAAAGAGTACTCGCAGCATTGAGAAAAGAGAAATTGGACAGACCTCCGGTGGCAGTTTTCACACAGAGCGCGACCATCGGCCAGATGGAGGCGCTCGGCGTCTTCTGGCCCGATGCGCACTCCAACCCGAAGGCAATGGCAAAGCTCGGCGCCGGACAGGCGGACGTATTGGGATTCGAGGCGGTCAGGGCACCGTTCTGCTTAACGGCAGAGGCGGAGTTCCTCGGCTGCACGGTAGACCCGGGAAAGCAGGACAGGACGCCGATGATCAAGAAGCATCCGTTCAAGTTCGACCCGATGATGGGCGAATACGATGAGCCGAACATAATGGACCCGGAGAAGTTCCTGAAGGGCGGAAGGCCGGCGGCGGTCCTTGAAGGCGTAAGACTGCTGAAGGAGCAGAAGGGAAAAGATTACGTGGTCATCGCAGGCAACACCGGACCGTTCACGCTCGCGGGCCACCTGGTAAGCACCGAAAATCTAGTGTTCGGAATAATGATGGCACCGGAAGAGGTCCTGAAGTGGCTGAAAGCGGTGACACCGGTATGCAAAGCGTACACGCAGGCGTTATCGGACGCGGGTGCCGACGTAATTCAGATGTCGGAACCGTCGTCATCAACAGATCTTCTGTCACCGGACATGTTCGACGAATATTCCGGATCGTTCGTGAAAGATTCGCTGGCGTGCGTCAAAGACGCGTTCTCGATACTTCACATCTGCGGCAACACAACGCCGATCCTCAGCAACATGATCGCCACGGGTGTTTCTGGTCTCTCGATTGAAGAGAAAGTGGACCCGAAAGAGGGTGTCAAGAAGGTCAACAAGAAAGCAGCTCTCATAGGCAACATCGGTGTCGTTAATCCGTTGTTACAGGGAACGCCCGAGGACTGCTACAGGCACGGCCGTATCGTGAAGGAAGCAGGCTTCGATGTCGTCGCTCCGGGATGCGGACTTTCCGCGCTGATATCGAACGACAACCTCAAGGCGCTGGTCAAAGCGGTCATGGACGACTGATCATCGTTCTCATGAGCGAAGCAAAACCACTTACCCCAAACCCATTCCCGTTATCATTTTCGTCATTCTTTCCGCGCAGGATAAACGTAACGATCCTGTGATATCCTCAGGATGCGATCCGCTCACCGGCAGTGAGCAGATCATAAGTTTGAAAGACAGATCGGCAGCGATCCGCAAGCGAACAATATCTTCTGAGAACTTCATTGCAGATATAATACAGTGCAAAGGAGACAGACAGTTATGCCCGGCACAGATCCCTGTGATGCTGATTATATATACGCTGAGATGTATGAAGAATCATGATGCGGTTGCGGCAGTGTGCCGCATCCAGGAGCACAGATACCATGACCGAGAACGTGATGAACAGAGAGGCCCTATCCGAAATGCTCTTCAGGAGATTCCGCACTGAGAATTTCCGTGTGACAGAGAAGAACGGCGTGATCCACATCACGCCGGAGAAAGAGAACTACGGCTGTATGACCGGACTCAGGGGGATACTCGCGGATCACCCGGAACTGTCAGTTGATAACTTCTTAAAGATGAAGCATGCCGAGAAGGAGCTGGAGCCGTGAAGCGTTACACAGACGATTTAATTTGCTCAACACTGTCGAGCAAATTAAGATGAATACTTAAATTATTAAGATGAAGACGTTACAAATCTGCAATTTGCTCGGCACTGCTGAGCAAAATTAAGATGAATACTTAAATTATTATGCTGAGAACGTTACAAACCTCCAATTTGCTCGACACTGTCGAGCAAATTAAGATGAATACTTAAATTATTAAGATGAAGACGTTACAAATCTGCAATTTGCTCGGCACTGCTGAGCAAAATTAAGATGAATAC
>WRNI01000102.1 GCA_009776695.1 Methanomassiliicoccaceae archaeon | reverse complement strand
GCTCCGGCCGCACCGACGAAGTGCATGCCGAACATCTCCCCGAACATGAAGAACCCGAATATGAACGACCAGATGCCTCCGAAGAAGAGTATCGTGGCGATCGCCTGGAAGTCCTTGGTCTTCGCCGTCTTAAGCCCGTACAGCCCTAATATTATGAATGGTATGGAATAACCGACGTCGCCCACCATGAATCCGAAGAATAACGGGAAGAATATGCTCAATATTATTGTCGGGTCCACCTCGTGGTACTTCGGCGGTGAAAGTAATTTAACAGGATACTCGAAATGTTTGACGTAGCTCCCGTTCTTCATCTTCGTCGGCGTTTCCTTGAATCTCGGCTCCGCGTGCTCCACATCGTGAAGGCTCCTTGAGCGGTCCTCCTGCGACTCCACGTAAACGTTGCCGTTCATTCTCTCGTTCAGACCGGAGACAACGGCGTCAACATCGGCGGTGGGCACCCATGCGTCTATTATGAATGAGTATTCGCTTGTTGCGATGCGTAACGGTGTGGTGCCTTTGCGCTCCTCTATCGATAATTCCTCATCTATCGCCATAATGTCGGCGATATGCTTCTCCTTGAGCGCAGCAAGTTCTTTTTCAACCTCGTTCAGTTCCGCTGTCAGCGAAACGATGTTCGCATCTGCCTCGGCCATCGCCGCGGCCGCCGTTCCTGTGCCGTCGGGTACGGATATCTCCGTGAACTCGAGTTCCGTGAGCGCGCGTACCGCGTTCTCCCTTTCGCTCTTCCTTACGAACAATGCTATCGTTATGTTCTCATTCTTCTTGCCGGAGACGGACATGAACAATTCGGAATCGCCGAGCGCGGCGACTGCCGCCGTCGGGTCGCTGCTGACGGAGCCGACGATCGCCGTTATCGATTCGTAACCTTTGTAAAGTTCGAGGTCCACGGGGATGCCCGTGATAAGCGACAGCTCGTCCCTTCTTACGGTCTCCTCCGTGATCTTCTGTGCGATCCCGTTGCGTACGTCGAGCACCTTGAAGACCTCTTTCCCTATCTCTTCGACACGATCGGACGATATCTTGGCGCGTACTGCGTTGACAGGCATCTCCTCATCGGCCTCCGCGTCCGCGTTTATTCCAAGTTCTTTCTCAACCGCTCTCAGCGAGAGCAGCCTTTCGGATGTCTTCCCAGTGTACGGGCGCGGAGCGCCTATGGAGAATCCTTCGTCGGAACCGACGGTGTGGTCTATAAGGTGTAATAATTTGAGTTCGTACAGCGCGTCGATCGCTTCGTCGAGATGCGTTCTGCTGCCCGCGACAACGATCCTACTCATCGGCTCAGGAAGCAACATTTAATGTCCTCTCAACTTCTTTGTCCAGGAAATCTTTTACCTTGGGCATCCTGCCCTCCGCCGATGCCTCGAGCTTTTCCGCCTCGGCCTCTCCGACGCTCAGAAGCTCGTCGCGCTTAACGGCCAGCTTTTCCTTTTCCTTTGAAACGGCTGACTCGGACGCGCTGCGCATCTTGGTCTCAGCGGCCTGTATCTTATCAACGGAATCCCTGCGTGCGTTAGCGATCGCCGCCTTCTTTTCCGCTTCGGCCGCCTCTATTGATACCTTCGCGTCGGCCTCCGCTTTTTTGATCTCAGTAAGTATGTCGGTTCGGCTCAAGTTACTATCCCCAGACCTGTTCGGAACCCGATAGCGCTGTTCCTACTTAAGCATAATCGTTACTTTTTTTATAGGGTTAACATACATTAACTCGTAATGACCTTTGACCCGTACTTTCTGACGACTATCTTCGTCTCGTCAAAAAGTTTTTGGGAAAGGTCATCGAGATAGCTGTCATCGTAGACGATCTCCCTTATCCCGGCGTTGATGAGGATCTTGGCGCACATCGAGCATGGATATGTCGTCGTGTATATCGTCGCGCCGTCTATGCTTATTCCGAAGTATGCTGCCTGTATCACAGCGTTCTGTTCCGCATGGACGCCCCTGCATAATTCGTGCCTCGTGCCGGACGGTATCTTCTGCTGGTCGCGTATGCATCCGAGGTCCTCGCAGTGCCTCGTCCCCTTCGGCGATCCGTTGTAGCCCGTTGTGAGCACCCGTTTGTCTTTAACGATGACCGCGCCCACCTGGCGTCTTACGCACGTTGATCTCGTTGATATCAGGTGCGCCATGTCCATGAAGTACGTGTCATTATCGGGCCTGTTCATGTTCTACGTGATGACGGCGTTGTATATCTCTTTTCCGAGACGTTTAATATGGATTTGTGATACAGTACCGTGTGAGAAAGGACACAAGGAACACGGCGATAGCGTTGGTGGCGGTGCTGGCGGTCTTTGGCGCGGCGTACGTTGGTGTGATATTGTACTCGGGCTCATCACAGCCGTTCTATACCGTCGAGTCGGGGAGCATGATGCATTCCGGGAATTCCAAGGTGGGCATCATAGATACGGGCGACATGGTAATTGTCCGGGATCCTTCGAAGGTGAATATCGTCACATATGTGGAAGGTCACGAAACGGGTTACGGGAAGTTCGGTGACTTCGGGGATGTTGTGATCTATGAGCGTGCCGGCAGCACGCCGGTCATACACCGCGCCATACTGTATCTTGAATCCAACGGCGACGGGACATGGAACGCGCCGGGCCTTGAACATTATTCCGGCGAGTGGTCCTATTTCAGTGGCGGCGTGACCTATGAGGATAATGGAGCGACCGATACCCGTGACCCCGGTTCGGTGAAGGGGGCGCTGACGTTCAAGAACTTCGGGTACAAAGGAGAAACATTCTCGGTGGATCTGAACACCATAACGTACACGGGCGGCCCCGAGAAGGGTTACATAACGAAGGGCGACAACAACCCGGTCACGGACGGTCTGCTTGTTCCCGAAGAAAGAATTGTCGCGATAGCCGCCAAGGAGATCCCGTGGCTGGGCTGCATAAAATTATTCGTCACCGGAAGTAATACAGATCGCATACCGACGAACAGTGTCATCCTTCTGATAATTGCGCTGGCGATGATACCGGCGGCCATCATCGGCGCGAATTTTCTATACAAGACGATTAAAAAGGAAAAGGAATGAGGGGACACCCCCGCCCCTTTGTTTCCGGTGGAAATTCATTACGGTGTGATCACATGAGCGTGGTCTGCGTCGGCGGTCTGTAATTCTTCAGAAGCTTCATACTTTCATCGTTCTCAAGCATTCTGCATATCTCTTCCGGAATGCTCAGCTCGATCTCCTTTGTTCTTCCCGCTCT
>WRNI01000101.1 GCA_009776695.1 Methanomassiliicoccaceae archaeon | reverse complement strand
GGCCGCCGTTACGGTCACGTTGCCGTCTATGGTCAGAATGCCGTTATTGAACGAATATAACCAGAGATCGCCGTCGGCCGCCGTTACGGTCACGTTGCCGTCTATGGTCAGTTTACCGCCGCCGGCAGCGATCAGGGCGGCATCGGCGCTGCTGTTCACTTCCACATCGCCGGTCAGCGTCATAATGCCTTCGTCGGTGCCGTTCACAGAGACAGTGAACATCCCGCCGTCGCTTGTTATATCAAGAACGTTGCCGTCCGTCACCTCTGCCGAATATTCGGCGCACCATCTGATGTCAATTACGCCGATATCGAGCGTAAGGCATTCTGTTATGCCGGTCAGCGAGCCCGTGACCGTCAGCGTATCGCCGGCACCCATGCCGGCGATCTTGCCTTCTATGGCAGCCCTCACATCATCCGCGTCCGTGCATGACGATATGTCCACGGTATCGTCGGCACCGAGTACGTATCCGGTGCCGTCATCATTATCGTTCCCGGAAAGGATGAGGGCAGAGGAAGCTATCATGATCAGCGCCAATGCTATCGCCGCGGTTGCGATGACCGCTTTGGACCGAACCTCCGTCCTCCCTTCCGTATTCATTTTTTTCATCTTCATTTCAATTCACCTGTTGTCTTTCCCCGATGTGTTCTTTGTAACTTGCCGTTACGTCGCACGCGTGCGAACGTGTGGGGTATCGTAACGGACGTTATAATATTGCGCTACGCTGTTCGCACGGGGCCGCCGTATCGGCGTATATTCTGTGCGTGATGCTGCTTTGCGGGATAATGCTGTGCGGTTATGTACGGAATGATATTGCACCGCGCATGACAGTACCGCGCAGAGTTCTTTTCGGACGGCTCAGTAATATTTGTCTATGCCGCCGTAACCTTTGATCAGTTTTCCGTTCTCTGTTCTCTTGATAAAATTATTCAGCCGTTTGCTGAACTCATCGGGTCTTTCGCGCGCAGCGTCAATGTATGCGATCCGTATCCTTTTGTACGGTCCCGATAAATTCTGAAAGTGCTCCCACGCTTCTTCGTTATTTCTGATCGCCTCGAGTATGTCATCCGGACATACGAACGTCTCGTTCAGTATATGGGATATGTTATCAAGAACGGAGGGAATTACCATTCCCTCCTCCGCAAGTCGACGAAGCCTTTCCTTATTTGATTGGGAATAACTGCTTTTGGGATTGCGCGGAGAGAACCTTTGTATCTTGTACCTTTCATTCAGCGACCGTATCGTACTGTCGATCCAGCCGAAGCATAACGCTTCCTCAACAGCATCGTTATATGATATCGCCTTCTCTCCGGACGCCTTCAGCGGAAATATGAACCATATGCCGTCCTCTTTGTCGTGATTCTTCAGTAACCATTGACGCCATTCCGTTCTTGTATCGAATCGGCGCATTATGATGTCGTTATCCGTGCATATCACCGCTTACGTTGATTTTATCACGTTCTTCGTATAAAAGGACGGTCTGTTAAAGGCCATTAGCATGTAATGAGCATGTAATGAGCATGTAACTCTGACTGCGGAAATTGGGCAATGCCCCGATACCGCCTTCGCTTTCAGTTCTTTCCCGACCTTTTCACCGCATCCGTATCAATCCGGATGATGCGGCGTTTTGATCTGCGCTTCGGTAAGTTCGTCCCATACCACTTTCAGCTTCTGCTTTCTTGTCAGGTCCTCATATCGAACGGGCTGAATGAATTCCTTGTTCGGATAGCCGTAAGGACGGAAGAAGTGAGGGTCCACCCTTATCATTCCTTTCATTCTTACGGCGCATGCGATATATTCCCCGTCGCTCAGCATGACATTCGGCTCTCTGCATATCCCGATGGCCTTGTCGTAGTTCCAGATGAAATCGCTAAGCACATAATGTCCTTTCTTTCCGTCGGTGAAATGAGGATACAGATAAGTTTTGAAACGTATCTCATGCGGGTGCCCCCCGTAATATCTGTCTGCCCATCTGCCTTTTCTGTTCGTCCAATCGTACAGATCGTCGGGGTCATCCTGATCGAGATCCTCCATTTCATCTGTCCTGCCGTCAGAAAATCTCAGATATGCCTCCTTCGGATCGTCCGGTATCTCCGCCGATATGTCGGGATCCGTCGTATAATAAAGGCGGCAGAGACGGAAGTACTCCCTCAGGGTCAAAAGTTCCGTCACAGGCTGTTTGCAGATGTGTCCGAGATCTTCTTCTGAGAACTTCAATGCCCAGAAATTTTCTTTACCGTATTCGTCAAGACCGCCGCAGAAGTCCTTCATGCTTATGCTCCCGTACCGTTTACTTTTCGGGAAGGATATTTTTCTCGTGCCGCGTTCCTGTTCCTTTTCCGTAAGGCGTATCTGCTCCGAGACCCGTTCGTACTCGTTCATCAGAACTTTGCTGTTCGGACAGAAGTCATGTGAACGCCAGCGTTCCAAAGATCCTCTGTCACCTAAGTAAAACTCACTGTCCGAATCATATCTGTTCATGATGAGCCTGCCGTCAACGGCAAGGAACCAGCACGTGATCCCCCGATCATAGCGTACAAGCCATTTTTCACTATTTATATAGAAAGTGTAGTCGTCAACCGTCTCATCGCTGAATGACGGATCAAATTTTTCATTGATGTATCCGAAAAATCTGTACTTCATCGCATCGAACTCGGTATCCTTCACCGAGTTCGCCAATACCAGATGCTCATATCCTCTCATATGTCTCATTCCTCCTGTGGATGTACCCCAATTTGCTTTACTCTGCCGAAATGATGTTTGTTCCCGCAGGACCATCTTAATAGCAGCTCCGTGGCGTCTGGCCGCCCGCCCGGGACCTCATGTCTTATGTTCTTCAGGCCGTTGGGACTCTTTTTCAAAACTTTCCGGACCGCTGAGTCGCTTCGCCCCGGACCATTCATTCGATCTTTTTTGAAACCTGATGCTGTTCGAAATCGGCGGCATTCTTTTTTCATGTTCTGCCGGACCGTCGCCGTTCCAGGTACGGTACGGGACATAGTATTCACGGATATAAATATATACACATATGAATATATATTTAATAGTGAACATTAAACAGGATATCATAGAGAGCGGTACGATCGTGCTCAATAACGGCTTCGAATCCATATTTTCGAAAAAGAACGTGGCAAGCATGCTTCTTTTTATCAGTGCGCGCGAAAGAGTGAAGGAGCGACATCTCACCGAGATCGTATCGAACTATTACCAATCGGTGGATGTGGCGGGCACCCTGGTCAGGGCGGGCCTGGTCAGGACATGGACGGAAAAGATCGGGCATACGATACAGT
>WRNI01000100.1 GCA_009776695.1 Methanomassiliicoccaceae archaeon | reverse complement strand
GAAGTGAGAAGACAGTTCAGGGAGAACCCCGGTATCATGGAAGGTACCGCGGAGCCGAGCTACAGCCAGTGCGTTGATATCGCAACGCGCGGTGCGCTGAAAGCGATGGTGCTTCCCGCGCTGCTTCCGATACTCGTTCCGGTGTCGTTCGGTCTGATATACCGTTTCGCGTTCCCCGATGAGATGATCGCCCCGGTCGCGGTCGGCGCATTGATCATGGCCGGCACGATCGTCGGTATCCTCATGGCGAACTTCCTCAACAACGGAGGAGGCGCCTGGGACAACGCGAAGAAGTACATCGAGGAAGGCAACCACGGCGGTAAAGGTTCCCCGACGCATGCGGCGGCAGTTGTCGGCGACACCATCGGCGATCCGTTCAAGGACACCGCGGGACCGTCGATACACGTGCTCGTGAAGCTGCTGGCGACCATATGTCTGGTCACGGCCGTACTGTTCGTGTAAGCAGAAAACCAATTCAGCGATAACGCCGGGCCTCGGCCCGGCAACTTTCCTTTATTATTCTTTATTAAGGCAAGTTTATATAAGAGCGCAATAATCGGTAGCCATTCGAGAGGTCTATCATGTACATACTGACGAAGTCTGAGAAAGTGGTACGTATCCCGCCCGCAGACCTGAAAGAGGATATAGAGGCGGTCATCGGAGAGCTTACCAAAGGCGCATACGAGGGAAGGTTCGGAGAGGATAAACTCATGACCGTCCTGATAAGCAACGTCGAGACCGTAGGTCCCGGCCGTATCGTTCACGGCGACGGCGCCGTGTACCAGACGGTGAAGTACGATCAGCTGGCGTTCAAGCCCAGGGACAACGAAATAATCGAAGGGGTCGTATGCGAGGTTGTGAAGTTCGGCGCGTTCGTAAGGTTCGGCCCGATAGACGGCCTTCTCCATATAAGTCAGGTGATGGACGACCGCGTTGACATCGACTCGGACAACCAAAGACTGATAGGCAAAGACTCGGGGAGATTCCTAGGAATCGGCGACAAGGTAAGAGCGAGGATAGTCAGCATCGACATCAACGAGAAGAATCCCGAGGACAGTAAGATAGGATTGACGATGCGCCAGCCCGGTCTCGGAAAGCTGGAATGGCTGGACGAGGACCAGAAGAAGAAGAGCGGCGTCGAGGAAGAGCCGAAGAAGAAGGCTGCCGGCGACAAGAAGAAGAAAGGTGAATCGAAATGAGAGCATGCAAGCAATGCAGTTTCATATCCGAGGATGACGCATGCCCGAGATGCGGCGGCGCAACATCAAAGGAATGGCAGGGATATCTCGTGGTCGTCGACTACGAGAAGTCCGACATAGCGAAGAAGATGGGCATCACTTCCAACGGGAAGTATGCTCTGAGGGTACGCTGATATGACCGACATCCGAAGGTCGAGAACAATTCCCGATGACAAGAGGGATTTGTTCAAAGAGCCTCTCGGAACGCTCATAGACGAAAACGATTTAAAAAAACTGGACGATAAGAACAAACTTATCACAGTGGGCGACGTGGTATCGCTCACCGTGTGTAAGAACGGCATTGTGCCCGACATCGCCGTCTACGACGGAATGACGGAAAGGCATGAGATGACGGAGTTCGCATCCTTCGTCAAAGAACGGGGATGGCCGACCGACGTTGTCGGGAACCCGGCGGGGATGATAACCGCCGGACTCGTGAATGCCGTCGAAAACGCTTTATCCGGGAAAACGAAGAGAACGATCCGTGTGATCGGCGAGGAGGACCTGGCGGTTGTGCCGTGCATCCTCTTATCGCCGGAAGGCACGAACGTTATCTACGGAATGCCGGGAAAGGGGATGATGCTCATCACCACGGACGAGCGCATCAGAAAAAGAACGGAAGAACTCTTGGAACAAACGGAGGAGTTTAAGTGAAAATAGAAATAACGGAGAAGAAGGAGAATCTGCTGCAGGAAAGGACAGAGGTACGTTTCACAGTGGATCATACGGGCGAAGCGACACCGACGAGAAAAGCGATCATCGACGAGATGTCAAAGATGATGAAAGCGAAAAAGGGCACCGTCGTGATAAACAACATCGACACGCAGTACGGCCGCGGCATATCGAAGGGATATGTGAAAGTGTACGCTTCGGAGGAAGCGGCGCTCAAATTCGAAAGGGAATACCTTCTGAAGAGGAGCGGCATCGGAAAAGCTGAGGAAGCACCAAAGGAGGGACAGTGATATGGCCGCAGCACCTGCAAAGAAGAAAGAGGCAGCGAAAAAGAAGAAGGGATCGGTGCAGAAGAAGGACGCATACGAAGTGAGCGGCGACAAAGTCACACGAAAGAAGCCGGTATGTCCGAAATGCGGGGCGGGCGTGTTCATGGCGACGCACGCTGACCGTGTATCATGCGGCAAATGCGGCTACACCGAGTTCAAGAAACAATAGTGCGGCAACGCACCTTTCTCTTTTAAATAAGGGCCTGTGGTGTAGCCTGGATATCACCGAGGCCTCCGGAGCCTCAGACCCGGGTTCGAATCCCGGCAGGCCCGCATACCGCATTAGCCAGACAGTGAATTTTAAGATCTTAAATTTTTGAATCTGTCTTTTACACTCTTATCGGGCAAAGCATTCTCATTCAAATATTCAGCATGGCCCTCCCGATGACCTCCGCCGTTCTTTCCGGGACACCGGACCGTTTTGCGTATGCCGCCCATTCAGAGGCGACGGATATCGTCGTATCGATGATGTCCTCCGGATCATTGATGCTCGCATTATGCGCGACCGCCTTCATATCATCCCTGCCAATATCGCGGACCTTCCCGTTCACCGTCATCTGATGGCGATGCGTCCAGTAATTATTCGGATCGAACGCGTACGTTACGTCATATGCGGGTGACAATCTCCATTTTCCCTTCCTGTCCATCAGGAACGAGAAGTTCTTCGTGTGATCGTCCTGATTCCTCATGATGACGTTGAACACCATTCTCCTGAATATCTGTTCCGTGTCCTCATACGGAAGGCGAAGTCTCCGCATAACGCCAAGCATATCCTCGTACGAGTACCTGCCGGGGACCTTGAAATCATAATGCGCAAGTGCGCAAAGGGTCTGCATATGTTTCTTTTCACCGTTCACGCGGTCGAAGCGTTTCGTCATGAAATGTGCCTTGCTTCCGGTGTCAAGGAGACGGCATTCCGTCATGTCTATGCCGCAGGCGGCGGCCATCTCATGGTACGCGTATTCGATGCGGCAGTACCCTCTCTTTCTTTCAGCCTCGGTATCGAATTTTATGATCCAGTGTTCGTATCCGTCGGGCAGATCTGATTGACCCGAACGTATCTCTCCCGTATCTGCGTTAAGGGCGATGGCCGCTTTCGGTCTCGCTCCGCCGGCGGACGTTCCGACGC
>WRNI01000099.1 GCA_009776695.1 Methanomassiliicoccaceae archaeon | reverse complement strand
ACATCGTGGGCACGGAAATTAAGAAAGGGGCGTGGCTGCCGTCCGCGGTGCCCGCGGACGTAACGAAGGAACATTGTCCGAATACGTCGTCACATAAAATGGGCGACCTTTCGAAGACGTCCATGAACATGTACGTCAGCTGTCCCCGGGCATATATGTTCAGCGAGCTTGTCGTCACGCCCGACAGCGAAAATACGGTATTCGGAAATATGATACACGAGTTCGCGGAGTTCTGCGCCTGTTATCCGAAGATCGCCAAAGAGAACATTGACGAATGCGTGAGAATGATATCGGATGTCTACGCGGGCATATCCTGTCCCGAGAGAAAGGAGTTCGACCTTTCCAGGATAACGTCAGCGGTGACGAACGTGGAAAAGTTCATTGACCTGCTTAATGTCAGCGTACCGCTGAATGTCGACGCACGTTCGAAAAAGCACATGAACCGCTTCTTCGAACGATTCGGCCTTACGATGACATCTGACATCGTCGAATGCGACCGCCGTTCCTCGAAGTATCCGATGCACGGCGGGTTCGACCTTCTCATCGGAAATAAAGTGATCGATCACAAATCGGGAAGGATGCCGAAGACCTCCGAGATCATAGACAAAATGGAGATAAGCGAAAAGAAGGATCATTTTGAATTTCAGCCTCTTGTATACCTTTCGATACTGGACGATATCCTTGAACGGCCGGGTGAACGCGAGTTCGTTCTCTTTTACGCGGCCGGGAATGAAACTGACTTGTCAGGATCGTTCGATGTCATGAAAAATACAAGAAACGTCACGCTGCTGAACATGCACAAGCCAGATATCATAAAAAGCGGGATGCTCCTTGACATCGTCACCGAAGCAAAGAGCAAAGAGTTCATACGCGATATAGGAGAAGGATTCAACAACGCGTTGCTGGAAGCGGGCATTGATAACGCTGAGAGCTGGAAAAATGACGAGACGCTTATCGAAAGGATCATCGCGTTGCAGAGCAAAAGGACGAAAGCCGTGACCGACGCGATACGGAGCGCCGTGAAGAAGGCCGGCGAGATAATGTCGGGATGTTACATCAATGACGGCAGCCGCATACTCATTCCCCGCGAGACGATAGAGCAATTCAAAGAATATGCAAAAAAGATACACGCGAGAGCGGACGGACAGCAGATCACCGGTTTTCCGTACGAGCCGCGCATCAGTTGCGACAGATGCGTCTTCTTCCATATATGCACAGGAGGCCGTCCCGATGACGCTTAATGACGATCAGCGTAAGATCGCGGAAACGACCGACGGTATCATCGTTGTTGACGCCGGCCCCGGGACGGGGAAGACGCACACGATCGTCCAGCGTTACGTCAACATTCTGAACAAAAACGTTGACCCGTCGGACATTCTGTTGCTTACGTTCACCAACAACGCTGCGACGGAGATGGAGGAGCGTGTGAAAAGCGAGATGATATCGTCACCGCATAATGCGAAAGCCGGCTCCGTAAGGTCGTCGACGTTCGATTCCTTCTGTTTGAAGGTCGTTATGGAATCGCCGGAGACAATAAGCGGTTTCTTCAAAACAAAAGAAACGTTGACGCGTAACGCGAAACTCGTGCAGAACGAGACGCTGGACGAAGAATATTTCAGGAACGTGTACACGAAGTTCATCAGAAGGTACGGAAAGATGTACGGCAGCATTCCCGCTATTGTGGGAACATCGTACGCCGATCTTTATGACCTTGTGCAAAAATTAATGTCGATAGGCGTGGTGCCGACGCACGACGGCGGATGGTTCGGATACGATACCGGCGTGCTTCTCGGAAGGCCCGATGAGCTTGTTTCCGCGTTGCGCACAATGAGCAAAGAGATCGACGGCGATTACAAAAAACAGCATGATGTGCGTCCGGACATGATATCAGATCATGTGACGGACGAAATGATGCATATTGCCGCGGAAGATGCAAGAAAAGAATTGCTGGCGTTCATCAACGGCGTATATTACGAGTTCATAAGAAGTTCCGTTGCCGATAATCGCTTAACGTTCGGACTGAACGCGCTGTTCGCCTTCGTTTCTTTGTATTCGAACAAGAACATACGGAAGATGATGTCCTTCCGTTACGTTATGGTGGATGAGTTCCAGGATACCAACGAGTTGCAGTTCATGATATCGCTTCTCATACTGAAGGAACCGAACCTCTGCGCCGTGGGCGACTGGAAGCAAGGCATATACGGGTTCAGGTACGCGTCCATCGAGAACATCACAAAATTTGAAGAGCGTCTGGTATCAATGAGAAAATTCCTCAACAAAGGCGAACGGCGCACGATACCGGGAATAGCTGATGCAATTCGCTTACCTCTTACCGAGAACTACAGGAGCACACAGAATATCATCAACACTGCGTTCAGTTCGCTTCGCTGCAGGACACACGATAAAGAGAAGATAGATGAGACTTGGTTAAATGATAACGTAACTGAGCTGAAGGCCGTCAGAGATGACGGGCACACAAGGACGGAAAGGATATGCGCTCCGGACAGTGAGAAGGAGATAATCGCAATACTGCAGAAGATAGAGGATTATGTTAATAACGAAGAGTACACGATAGTCGAGCATAAGGATGGCACCGTGAAAGAACGGAGGCCGTTATACAGCGATATCGCGGTGCTCTGCAGGAACGGGGCGATGTGCACCGCTGTTAAAGAGGCCGCTTCGGAATACGGCATACCGGCGCATCTTCAGGGCGACATGAGCATCATGGGCACCCGTGAGGGGAAACTTGCGCTTGCCTGGTTACGTTATGTGAACAACCGTAACGATATACGCGGCCCCGTTACGATACTCGCCGACGCCGAATATAAGCTTGCGAAGCTTCGCAGCATATTCCCTGAGAGACACGGAACGGACGGCGTACCGGAATCGCTCAGCAGACAGAGAAAGGCGCTGATGCGGAAAAGAACACGGATGAACGATCTTTTAACGTCAATATTTCAGTATCACGGTCTGAACAACGATATAACGCAGTCGATCATCTCAACGGTATCGAAGGCGCACAGCGGCAATATGCTCACCGTGGCCGATACCATACGATTAATAGAATCCGATATGAAAAGATCTTCGAAGTATAACGTTGACGCGTTGCTTGACGATCGTTCCGTAATGATACAGACGATGCATAAATCGAAAGGGCTGGAATATCCGATCGTCATCATCGGAGGTCTCAACACATCCGTAATGCCGTCGTCCTCCAACCGCCACGGCCTTTTCGTCTTCGACCCGCTGTATGGTGTAAGGATCACGCGTGAATATGCTGTCGAGAACGAACGTCACAGAATATACGACTGCTGGAAATGGTGCATCATCAAAAATATCTCGGGACCTGACCGTGACGGCGAAAGAAGATTGTTCTTTGTTGCGTTATCGCGTGCGAAACAGTACATAACGATGACCTGCCGCCGCGGCCGCGAGTCGATGTTCATAAAGGACATCGGCGGCGACGCCCTGAAAATGATCGAGCCGTCCCTTGAGAAGG
>WRNI01000098.1 GCA_009776695.1 Methanomassiliicoccaceae archaeon | reverse complement strand
AACGAACGGTTCGCTGCGGTACTGTTTTTCGTATATGCCGGCGATATCGGCGTTGGTGATGTCCTTTTTCAGAGTGAGGTAGCAGGTTGACAGTATCCCGCGCACAATGGGCAGAAGATGCGGCGAGAATAACACGTTAACATTATTCTTGGAAACGCTGCCTAATATAGATGCGATCTCCGGCTGGTGGCGGTGCTCGCCGGTGCCGTAAGGAATTATCGTCTCACCGCAGAACGGATGGTGCGTGCGCGGCGACGGCACCATGCCGGCGCCGGATGTGCCACTCTTTGCGTCGACTATGATGTCATTGTCCGCAACGCCGGCGATAAGCAGCGGTGCCGTTGCCAGTATGGTCGCCGTGGCATAACATCCCGGGTTGGCTACGACGTTGGTCTTCTTTATCTCCTGGCGAAAGAATTCCGGCATCCCGTACACAGCATTCTTCAGATTCGCCGCATCCGTGTGATCATGGCCGTACCATTTCTTGTACTCCGACGTATCATGCAGGCGATAATCACCGGACATGTCTATCACTTTCACGCCTGCGTCCAGCAATGCGGGCGTTTCTTTCATGGCAACGCCGTGCGGCGTCGCAACGAAGACGAGATCAAGATCTTTCGCATTCGCTACGCTTTCAGTGTATTCGATATCAACATATCCGCTGAGGTACGTCTGCACATCCGATACTTTCTTCCCGGCGTTCTGGCGCGAGGTCATCGCGGCTATCTTTATATCGGGATGCACGCACAGTATGCGTGCTAATTCACCTCCGGTGTACCCGGTCCCGCCTATGATACCTATTTTTTTCATTAGGACATCACTCTTGTGATTCCGCGGTACATAGGTCCGCTAAATAAAGCTATTGTTTCTTTATGTATTGAGGGAGACACAACGTTTTTGATGTGTTGCTGAGTAATCCGTTTGAATGCAGATATACATTAATGTCTGTATTCAGACAAATGACCCGTCAATTAAAACATCATTCATCTTATTTCAAAAATGTGCTTATGCGGACGGGACCGGACGGCATCATATATCACGCTTTCCCGGTCCGTCCGTCTGTTGTTTCCGGCATCTTCGGTAAGATACTGAAGATCTCCGCCGTAACTCCCGAATGCCTGATATGATGAACGAAATACTGCAAATAGGTGCGGCGAAGCGTTGTTCATCATATATATTGAACAAAAAATGTATTCGGACGGGATAAAAAGCTGATAGAATCAAATATGACCAACACGATGCGGATGATACCATGAGCGAAAAAATTGTTCTGGCCTATTCCGGAGGCTTGGATACCACGGTGATAGTACCGTGGCTGAAGGAGAATTACAGGGACTGCGAGATCATCGCCTGCGCGGTGGACCTCGGGCAGCATATTGACTATGATGCAATGAAGAAAGGGGCGAAGAAGCTGGGCGCCAGCAAGATACACATTATCAATGCCAGAGAAGAATTCATAACGGACTTTCTTTATCCGATGGTAAAGGCGAACGCGGCATACGAGAGCAAATATCTTCTGGGCACCTCGGCGGCGCGCCCGCTCATTGCTAAGAAACTCGTCGACATCGCCTTGTCGGAAGGGGCAACGGCGATCTGCCACGGCGCTACCGGAAAAGGGAACGACCAGATACGCTTTGAACTCACGATCAAGGCGTTCGCGCCGCATCTCAAGATCATTGCGCCCTGGAGGATATGGGACATACAGTCGAGAGAGGAAGAGATGCAGTACCTTCGCGACAGGGGTCTAGAGGTACCGATGAAGAAGGAGCAGAGCTACAGCCGCGACGAGAACATCTGGCACCTCAGCCACGAAGGCCTTGAGCTTGAGGACCCGGCGGCTGAGCCGGAGTACGGACGGTTGCTTCAGCTGTCGGTCCCGCCCGAGGCCGCGCCGGACAAGGCGGAATATGTTGAGCTTGCTTTTGAGAAAGGTGTGCCGGTGAAACTGAACGGAACGTCACTGCGTCCGGAAGAGCTGCTGAAAGAACTTAATGCGGTCGGAGGCAGGAACGGCATCGGGATAATCGATATCGTAGAGAACAGGGTGGTGGGCATGAAATCCCGCGGAGTTTATGAAACACCCGGCGGAACTATAATGTACGCCGCTCATAAGGAATTGGAGAATCTGTGCCTTGACCGTGCGACCATGTCGTTCAAAGGGATGGTCGGGCAAAGGTTCGCGGAACTGGTCTACACAGGCGAATGGTACACTCCGCTGACCGAGGCGATCATCTCATTCATTGATAAGACACAGGAGACGGTCACAGGTACCGTGAAACTAAAACTTTACAAAGGCAACATAATACCTGCCGGAAGCAGATCGAAATATTCGTTGTACAACGAGAACATCGCAAGCTTCACTACCGGTGAATTATATGACCACAAGGATGCCGAGGGCTTCATAAACCTTCTGGGGCTCCCGCTGACCGTGCGCGCTATGATGAAAAAACGTTCCGGAGAAGAGTAATATGAAAAAGCTCTGGGGAGGCCGTTTTAAAGGTTCAACTGACGAAGAGGCAGGTTCTTTTCTTTCATCGGTCGCCTTCGACAAAAGATTGTTCAGGCATGATATAAACGGCAGTATGGCGCACACGGAGATGCTGGGGAAACAAGGGATCATATCAAAAGCGGACGCGGATAAGATAGTAAAAGCGCTCCGCGGGATACTTGAGGACATCGAAAGCGGTAAACTGATTATAGACGACACTGCCGAGGACATACATTCGTTCGTGGAGGATCAGCTGATCCTGCGCGTCGGAGAGGCGGGGAAGAGAATGCACACGGGCAGAAGCCGTAATGATCAGGTGGCTCTTGACATGCGCATGTACGTCATGGAAGAGATCGATGCTGTGAAAGCATTGATAAAAGATCTGCTGGGAACGCTGCTGACCCTGTCAAAGAAGCATATCCGTGATATCCTGCCGGGATTCACCCATATGCAGAAGGCGCAGCCGGTCACCCTTTCCCACCACTTCATGGCATACTTCCAGATGTTCAGGAGGGACCTTGAGAGACTCGATGATTGCTGTGTAAGAACCGACGAGATGCCGCTCGGTTCCGGTGCGCTCGCGGCATCGCCGTATCCTCTTGACCGGGAGTTCGTGAAAGAACGGCTCGGTTTCTCAAAGCTGACCGAGAACAGCCTTGACGCCGTGTCGGACAGGGATTTCTGCATCGAGTTCGTATTTTGTCTTTCTCTCGTAATGATGCATCTTTCGAGATTCTGCGAAGAACTGATACTGTGGTCGACGGACGCGTTCGGCTTTGCGGAGATGTCCGATGCCTACGCAACGGGATCGTCAATAATGCCGCAGAAGAAGAATCCTGATACTGCCGAGCTCATACGCGGCAGATCGGGGCGCGTCCTCGGCGATCTGACCGGACTTTTGACAGTAATGAAAGGTCTTCCGCTCGCCTACAACAAGGACATGCAGGAGGACAAGGAAGCGGTGTTCGATTCCGCCGACACTGTCAAAGCATGCCTTTCCGTCTTCAGCGGAATGCTCGGGAGCGCAGTATTCAACACTGAAAAGATGTACGAAAGCTCGAAAGGCGGTTACACAAACGCCACCGACGCGGCGGACTGGCTTGTGCGGAAGGGCGTGGCATTCAGAGA
>WRNI01000097.1 GCA_009776695.1 Methanomassiliicoccaceae archaeon | reverse complement strand
TTGCCGTGAACCCTAAGAACTTAAGGAAGCATTTGTTCCCGTAATCGTATTCCGGGTCTTCTACCAATTCCTTTTCTATCCTTTCGGCCATCTTTCCCAAATGTATTATTGGCCGCACTTTCAGATAATTGCTGTAAAGAACGAACTTCGGAAGGAGCGAACGGCATATGCTCAGTGATTTTTCGCTTAATTCGACGCCTGATAACTGATCTTTAAGTCTCTTGTAACGTTCCTCCTCGGCGCCGCCCTCGTCCACGTACATGAGGTTCCCTTTCATCCACGCCAGCAGCCTCTTTGAAAGATCGCCGTCTATTATGTCCCCGCCGCCCATCATTCCGAGCGCATCTAACAGTTCATTGCTCGGAGCGTCGCTGTCGGCGGCGGCCGGGTTCTCTTTCTTGAAATTTTTGTCGGTGTGCGCGCTGAACCTGTCCATGTCCTTCTCGATATCGGCGAACGTCAGCTGTCTGGGACCGCCGTCGATCCTGTGCCAGCTTGAATTATCAAGACGGCGACCGACGACGTACGTCGCGTTCTCGAACCCCGCCGGAAGTAACGCAACGTCCGACGGCTCAAGCGTGAAATGACATTCCGTCACGGTGAACGCCGCCGGGTCCACGCCGCCTCTGGCGATATCGCGGTCGTAGTCCGATCTGGGATAATCCCTTAACGGATTGAACGGTATCACCCCCGACGGAGGGTTCAGGCGCTGAAGCGCCTGAAATATTGCTGTCTTGCCGGATTCGTTCGGACCGACGAATATCGTCTTCGTCCTCTCTATGTCGAAATAACCGGTGTCCTTTATGCTCTTGTATCCTTTGATCCTAGCCCTCGTAAGCCTCATCTGAATGCATCCCCGCGTTCGATTGACCTGCCTATATAGCATTACTGCTTATAAATGGGTTGCTAATGCGCATCCCCTCGTGCTCAGGGTGCCGCCGCGTCGCGCGTTATAACGGAAAGTGAAGAAAAGTGAAAAAAGCTTTAAATACGGCACCATCTTTAGTCGTCCGGATAACATGGCACTTTGGCAGGGTAAATCAAGGAGAAAGCCTACCGGGGGAAGACTGATCCTCAGCAAAGGCAAAAGGAGATTTGAGATAGGTACTGAGAAGCAGTTCACCAAGATCGGCGCGCAGAGCCTCAAGAGGTACCGTTCCGCGGGCGGCATCATCAAAGTACGTATTCTTTCGGCGGAGTTCGCGAACGTTGTCGACAAAAAGACGAATAAGGTCACGAAAGTAAAGATACTCGGCGTCAAGACGAACCCGGCCGACCCGAACTACGTTCAGCGCAGCATAGTCAACAAGGGCGCAACGATCAGGACGGACCTCGGGGATGCCATAATAACATCAAGACCGGGACAGGACGGCGCAGTGAACGCTGTACTGATCGAATGAAACTTTTTCACACATACCGGATACCATGGCATACGACAAAGACAACGCGATAGTACTGTGGCCCGAGTATTTTGAGGCGGGCCGCAAACGTTCCGAGGGCCGCAGGGTCCCGAAGGAGCTGTGCGTCAAAGAGCCGAGTCTTGACATAATCGCGAAGGCGGCGGCGATACTTGATCTTGAGTACGAGATATTCGACGACGCCGCGTATCCCGCCAACTGGCACGCGAAGCGCGGCTGCGTGCGCGTTGAGAAGGGGAAAATAAAGAAATCCGCGCTTTTGGCAAAGGTCGGACAGTGCCTTGTGGACAATCAGTGACCCCGCGAAGCTGTACCTTTAATTAATACTAGTATTATTATCGGTCATGATCTCCGCATTGGAATCCAGGATCATAGACAGGAACTGCGAGGCGCTCGGCGTATCACTGGAAACGCTGGTCGATAACGCGGGCGGTGCGCTTCACAGGATACTGTCAAAAGAGTACGCAGGGAAGAAGATACTCATAGTATGCGGCATCGGCAACAACGGCGCCGACGGTTTCGCATGCGCGAAGCGCTTCGGCAGGAAAGCGACGGTCGCGCTGTTACTTCCTCCGGAAATGATAAAGACGAACGCGGCCAGGCATCATTTTGAATTGCTTGACAGAAAGCCGGTGATGTTCTCAGATGTCTCTTTGGATCAATACGAAGTTATCGTTGACTGCGTTCTGGGAATAGGCGCCAGATCGCCGCTGGACGCCGTCTATAATGATTACATCAAAAAGCTGAAGAAGTTCAAAGGCCGAATAGTATCATCGGACGTCCCCACCGGCTTCGGAACCAGAGATTCGGTGCAGCCGAACGTCACGGTAACGTTCCATGACACCAAGGAAGGGATGAACGAGGACAACTGCGGAAAGATAATCGTCGCCGATATCGGCGTTCCCGAGGAGGCCGTGCACGTGGCCGGGCCGGGAGACATGCTGCTTTACCCTCTGCCCAAGGAGGACTCGCACAAAGGAGAGAACGGACGTCTGCTCGTTGTGGGCGGAGGCCCTTACATCGGCGCGCCGGCGATGGCCGCCATGGCCTCGCTCAGGGCCGGGGTCGATCTTGTGCGGATAGCGACGCCGAAACGGAGTTTCATGCCGATCGCGTCAATGACGCCGAACTTCATAATGCATGAGCTCTCGGATGACATCCTCACGGAAAAGGATGTCAGGTCTTTGCTGGAGCTCGCGAAGAAGGTAGACGCCGTCCTCATAGGTCCGGGGCTCGGAACTGACGAGGGAACAATGGCCGCGGTCCGTGAATTCGTGCTGAGATGCAATAAGCCCGCGGTAGTTGACGCTGACGGCATAACCGCGATATCGCTCATGTCCGTTGTTCCCGGCAACGTGATAATAACGCCGCATAAACGCGAATTCGAGGATTTCTCCGGTTTTGCTCTGAAGAGCTGCGACCTCCTTGAGATATCGGAACGGCGTAACGTCACGATATTGCTGAAAGGCGTCACCGACGTCATCGTCCGCGGTGAAAAGAAAAAGACGAACAGGTCGGGGACATCGGCGATGACCGTCGGCGGCACCGGTGACGTTCTTTCGGGGATAGTCGCCGGACTTCTGTCAAAAGGCATGGACACGTTCGATGCAGCGTATCTGGGAGCATACATATGCGGGTCCGCCGGAGAGAAGGCGTTCAAAGAGCTCTCATACGGAATGACCGCGACGGATGTTGTCGATGCGATACCGAAGGTCCTGAAGGACCATCTCAAAGGATGATCACTTGAACGTTCAGCCGGTGCACGGCCATCCCGCGCTCCGCGCGGATGACATGATCGTGATAGGCGATCTGCACATAGGCGTGGAAAGCCATCTGGGAAGCAAGGGTTTTCATTTACCGTCAAGGACGGCGGTCATGCGCGATGACCTTCTTGAGATATCGGATGACGCATCAAGACTTGTGGTGCTGGGTGACGTTAAAGATTCGGTGCCGGGGTCAACGAAGCAGGAGTACCGGGAGATACCCGACTTCTTTCAGGCGATGCTCGAACGCTTTGATATTGTGGACGTTGTGACGGGGAATCATGACACTCAGATCGAAGATTTTTTGCCGAAACATGTTAACGTTCATCCTGCTTCCGGCCTGAGGATCGGGGACATCGGAATGATACACGGCCACACGTGGCCGTCGGCCGACGTAATGGCATCAAGAACATTAATAACGGCGCACAACCACCCGGCGGTGATGTTCAGGGACGGCGTCGGCAAAAGGACAACGGAACCGTGCTGGTTCAGAGCGCCGTTCCGCGGCGCTCCCGACGGATACG
>WRNI01000096.1 GCA_009776695.1 Methanomassiliicoccaceae archaeon | reverse complement strand
TCTAAAGATATTCCGTACATTTATTCACCTCAGTTCAACCATTTTTTTGTTCTTTACCTTAAATCCGTTGGCCAGCATCGCGTCCCTCATTTTCTCAGCCAGCTGTTTTCCGTCAACGTCAACGACCGCCGCCATGAATTTTATATCTGCGGGGACGTTCGCCGTCATCTTTCCGTGGCGTTCCACGCCCACATCCATGCTGGTAAGGCTTAACGTCACCGTATCGTTACCGGTGCTGACCGCCATCTTCACATGGCCGAGGAAGCATCCGGCGGATGCGCCGATCCATTCCGCCACCGCGGTCATAACACGGCCCAATGAAATTATCATTTCTTCGTCCGCATTGTCCGCTGTCGCATTCAGACCGTACGCGGTCCCGCCCGATCCCTCGGCATCAGCCATCGAGTATCCTCCTGACCGTTTCGTCCATCCCTTCGTCGGTGACCGCCGACACGTACACGATGTCCTTGCCGGGATGCATACCGCGCAGTTCGTCGGCCACCCTGTCCGTCTCTTTCTTATCAGTGATATCTATCTTTGTTATTACAATAAAGTCGGATGCCTGCAGCTGCCTTCTGAAGAACTCTTCCTTGTTGCTCATCAGCTCGTCAAACCTTTTCGAGTCCGCCAGCCCGACTATCACGGTGCGGTCGGAATCTATGAGCGACGTTTTTACAAGTTCTTTNACCTTATGCGGGAGCGCCAGCCCCGTAGGCTCTATTATTATGATATCAGGATGTATATCGCGGTCTATGTTCTTCAGCGCATTCTGAAGCGTTCCCGAAAGGGAACAGCAGATGCATCCGTCCGGGAGCTCCAGCGCATCGTATCCTTCCGCTTTGATCGTAGCTCCGTCAATGCCGATCTCCCCCATCTCGTTGACGACTATCGCGACGGTGATGCCGGTGCGCCTGCATCTGCCGGCGATCTTCATCAGAAGCGTCGTTTTGCCTGTTCCGAGGAATCCTCCGACTATGCAGGTGAACATATTGGATAATGAATAAGAGGCGGTATTTATTAACTACTGAACGAAGAGCCGTTAAGGATATCGATAACGGTAAAAATGAGTTCGGGGTACGACAGGAACGATGTAGTATATATGCCTTTGTTTGAAATATTTAGGGAGTTTCCTTTTAGAAACCATGTATCATCGTTTAAATATTCCTCAACTAAGAAATGCTGAGGGGCACAGTTAAATATGATAAAGACACTCCCTAATTCAAGCGATTTGTGGATATATCATCCATCCGCCTATTGTCCTTTAATACCATCTAATACAATCGTTAACTGCGGGCGTTTGGTGCGCCGAATGCCCGGGAGGCAAAGAATATGTTAAGCACAAAAGGCGTAAACTTCGACTGGATCAAGCGCTACGATATCGAAGCCGAGAACCAGAACACACCGGAGTCCATCGCAAAGAAAATGTTGCCGAGCGACCCTGTCTTTAAGGCATGTGCAGAGGACGTCCTCTACATGAGATTCAAAGACATCGGAAAGACGGTAACGGACGCACTGAAATCGAAAAAGCCCCTCGAAGTCATCAACGACGGTCTCGTCGCTGGGATGGAGGTTGTCAGCAAGCTCTACGCAGAGCACATCTACTATCTCCCGGAGATCATGCTTGGTGCAAAGACGATGGAGATCGGAATCGCACTTGCAGAGAAACAGCTCCAGGGCGGCAGGAAGACAAAGGGCGTTGCAGTCATGCACGTTGCAGAGGGTGACCCGCACGACATCGGCAAGAACATTGCCGCTATCATGATGAGGGCAGCCGGCTTCACCGTCATCGACCTCGGAAGGGACGTACCCGTTGACACGGTCGTTGACGTGGTCGCAAAAGAGAAGCCCTTCCTCGTGACGGGCACAGCACTCATGACGACAACGATGAGCGTGTTCCCCATAATCGCGGGAAAGATGAAGGCAAAGGGAATAACCATACCCTTCATGTCCGCAGGCGGAGCAGTGAACAGAGAGTTCTCCGAGGGTTTCGAGCTGGGTATCTACTCAGAGAAGGCCCCGCAGACACCGCCCATAGCTGACAAGATCGTCGCCGGTTACGACTGGAAGAAGGTCAAGGCCGAGTGGGACAACATCGTAAAGGGGGTCTAAAAATGACCACAACGAGATACACAAAAATGGCATACGAGAAGGCCGACGACATAGTGTTCGGGACTGCAAAGCACCCGGTATCATACGGTTTCGGCATAAAAGTGGGTGCGGGACGTGTCATCCCTGAGTTGAACTACGCACCGAGGCCCGGCAAAGAGAAAGACATAAAGGACATCACCAAAGAGTATGTCGACTACATCTCACAGGATGCGGTCAACAGAGCGGTCACATTGGGATTCCCCGACCTCCAGCTGGAGACGGAGTGGATCTCCCAGATGGGTACCAACTCAAAGATGGCCGAGTCGATCGTCGCAGGACAGACGGGACTTCTTGAGAAGATGCACGACAAATACGGCATAAACCTCGCTATCAGGCACACCCTGCCTGACCAGAGAGAGGCCGACCAGGGCCTGAGGCCGAAGATGGGCGGACGCAACTCCTACCCGGAGAGGCTGATCATATCTGCCGAGATCGCTTGTGAGAACGGTGCAAGCCTTATCTCATGCGAGACAATGGGCGGCAAAGAATTGCTCGACCACGCAGTTATGACCGGTGACATAGTCGCCGCTCTGTTCGGTATCGGCTACCTCGGCTCACTCGACATGAGCTGGATCTGGCCGCAGTTCGTCGACATCGCAAAGAAGAACAAGGTCACCCCCGGCGGAGACACCAACTGTTCAGGTGCGAACACCTCGATGTTCATGGCAGGCGGATACCTCGACAACGATGTTCAGAGGACATTCTCGGCCGTTACAAGGGCATTCGCGTCCGCAAGGACACTGTGCGCATGGGAAGCCGGCGCAGTAGGACCGGACAAGGACTGCGGTTACGAGGGACCGATCTGTAAATCGATCGCNGGTAAACCGAACGCCCAGGAGGGTAAGAACTGTCAGTGCGCTCACGCGGATCTTCAGGGTAACCTGATGGCACAGATCACCGATGTGTGGTCGAACGAGTCCGTCGAGTACCACTCGGAGTTCGGCGGTTCATCCGTACAGTGCTGGCTGGGATCCTTGGGTTACGAGGTCTCCCTGATGAACACTGCAATAGCGTTCGGCAAGGAGAAGACGCTCAGAGACCTGTACATGATGTCTGACCGTGCAAGAGGACCTGAGGGATACATCCTCGCATACGACAACGCCTTCAAGATCGGAGAGGCAATCGTTGCAGAGGGCAAGGACCTCTACCGCAGGGCAAGGGCAGCCGGTCTGACCGCAGCGAAGGTCATCCGCGACGGCAACAAGAAGAAAGAGATCCTCCTGACCACAAAGCAGAAGGATGTCCTCGACGGCATAATAAAGGCCCTCGAGAAGCTGCCGGACGAGGAGAGCAAGTTCGTCGACTACTGCCTCAAGCAGTACAAGGACGTTCCGGCCTTCAACCCGAAGAACTACGACCTGTAAAGTCAATTCTAAACCTTTTACTTTTTTTTCTCTTATCTGTTACGCGGAGCGTTGCATCCGTTCTGCGCTTCACATCATCCTCAATATGTTTGAGAACGATCAATGTGCAAAGCCGGGCGAAGTATGAATGGATCAGCGAAGCGGTCCGCCGGTCATTTCAGCGGCCGCCGCAGTGGCGGATCCTTTCGGCATCACAATGCCGACAGTGTCTCGTAACCCATGTCGAACGCCTTTGAGTTAAGTTCTCTGAATTTTTCGGGCACCAGCTTCAGAAGGGACTCCTTGACC
>WRNI01000095.1 GCA_009776695.1 Methanomassiliicoccaceae archaeon | reverse complement strand
CCCTTGTCTATCCACGATCCCGCCACTTCTACCGGATCGCGGAGAATTATCTTCTCCGTCCCGGGGACACCGCCTACGAGCTGAACAACGTTGTGGTCCAGAATGTCAACGGCTGGTATTATCATCATGATATCACTTTTCAAACGTCACATACGTAATTCGTTAAGCACTTCGGCAGTGCTCTTAAGAAGCAAGCTGTTCAGCTCTTCCGTTCCCACCGTTGTGCGAACGCAATTCTCTGTCCTGCGTTTAGAACCGAAGTCCCTTATCAGGATGCCTTTTTTCTTCAGGCCGTCCGTGAGCGCAGTGTGATCTACGGGTGCTTTCGCCAATATGAAATTCGAGTCCGACGGGAACGGCTCGAAGCCCAATTTCTTAAGACCGTCGGATAACGGTCTGCGATTCTTATTGACAAGTTCAACGCTCCTTCTGATAAATTCCTGATCTTTGACAGCGGCTATAGCGGCACCTTCGCTCAATATATTCAATGAATACGGAATTTTAACGCAATTCATCATATCCGCCGCGTTCTTATTGGAAACGCCGTACCCGATGCGCAGACCGGCCATCGCGTACGCTTTGGAGAATGTTCTCATGACGATGAGATTATCGAACTCATTGACCTTCGGGATCATCGACGAACCGGAATATTCGCCGTATGCCTCATCCACAATTACTATACCGCGGGACCTTTCAAGAATCTCTTCAATATCCTTCTGTCTGAATGAATTTCCCGTGGGATTGTTCGGCGACGGCATTATGATCATTTTTCCTTTCGGCGCGAGCATATCATCAACGCTCAGCTGAAAATCGTCCGTAAGGTCGACGCTTTCCGCAATACCGCCGTTCATGTTCACGAAGTAATCGTAAAGCGTGTACGACGGAACGGGAACAACAACTTTATCATCCCATTCGGTGAACGTCTTGAACGTTATGTCTAAGATCTCATCCGAACCTGAACCGACAACGAAGTTCTCTCTTTCCATCGAATACAATTCCGCAAGAGCATCTCTCAGACCGTCCGAGTACGTGTTGGGATAATCGTTTATGTTCATCTTCTGAGATGCCAGGAACTTCGCCGCCGCCGGATTTGAGCCGAGGACGTTGGTGTTCGTGTCCATCCTTATCATATCGCTTGCGTCAGGATTGTAATAACGCTGAAAGTTCCTCGTTGTGCTGCGCATCCGCTCTCTTGACATGTCTAAGGCACCAGCCTGTCTATCGGTAACGTGAGGATACCTTTGGCGCCCATCTTCTTCAGCGTGTTCACAGAATCGTAAATATCCTTTTTGGAGATGACCACATGCATCGCCACCATATCATCACGGCCGGCGATGTTCATTACTGTGGGACCGGCAACACCCGGGAACATCCTCTGAACGTCGGGGAGTATCGATCTCGGGATATCGGCCATCAGATACTTCCTGCCCTCGGCGACGATGACGCTTTCGATCGAGCTGACAATACCGGATATGGCGTCGCTCTTTTTCTTAACGGAATTCTTGTTCCCGATTATCACGGCCTGCGATTCCATTATATCTTCGATGGCGACAAGCCTGTTCGTCTTGAGCGTGGAACCGCTTGACACAAGATCGACGATGATATCGGAGACGCCCATGTAAGGCATTATCTCAGCCGCTCCCGTTACGTTCACGATGTCCACCTTTTTCTTCCTGGACGCGAAGAACTTTTTCGTTAAATTCGGGAATGACGTGGCGACCCTGCATCCTTCTTTGATATCGCCGATGTTCTTTATTCCCGAGTCCTCGGGAACGGCGACGGAAAGGCGGCAGTGCCCGAAATCAAGGTTCAGAAGACTGGCAGCATCGGCACCGGACTCGGCCAGCTGGTCCATTCCTGTTATCCCGATGTCGATCGCACCGCTTGATACGAACTCAGGAATGTCCTGGGCGCGCACGAACATCACTTCGATGTCCTGGTTGCGAACGTTAACGTAAAGCCGCCTGCCCCATCCCTCTCCCAGGTCAAGGCCTGATTTCAGGAGCAGCTCAACCGCGCGCTCGTTCAGTCTTCCCTTGTTCGGGACCGCCAATTTGAGTGTCATGCTATCCTCTCTTATCCGTCTATATAGGTAAAGGATAAAAAGTTTCTGAGGCGCAAACGCCGCACGGACCGTTGCGTCATGTTGCCGATCATGCGCACGGGGCGCCGCATCCGCCGCGGACGCCGGCGCCCGAAGTATGTTTTTTCTATCCAAGACAGATATGCCGCGGTATTTCAAATCACCGTTAATAATATTTAAACTCGCCGTTAATATTTTCATATCGCCGTTAATAGTATTTAAAATCACTGTTAACAATGATTTTAAGTAGTGTTAATAATATTTAACGCCGATTCGAGAATAATAATCTTTAATATCCGCAATCAACTTAACGGCTCTCAAGGCGCAGTTCGGCCGCGACCTGTCGTTAACGGCCGATCTCCGTTCATCTTTATCAAGGGGAGTAAGTATGAAGAAGTTAGGAAATGTTGAACGGAAGGGGGTGAGGAACGGCGGTCTTAAGGCCGCGGCGGCAATTTTGCTGTCCGTCGTGATGATCGCCGCTTCCGTGTCCCTCTTCTCGGGGAGCGGCAACGACGGTCATGAATATGATGACCGTGCACTCGGCGCCGCCGGCGATGTTCAGTTCAAGAACATGTTCGGCGGGCAGAATTCAGACAGTTTTTCAGGATCAACGGCAACGCCTGACGGCGGCGTCGTTGCCGTGGGGTACTCATTCGGTTCGTCGTTCGACGGCGCCGGCGATTGGCCGGATGTCGCGCACGCGACCAATGCGGTCATCGCCACCATCGTAAAATACGACTTTATGGGCAATCTCGAATGGAACACATCATTCCCCGAGAGCGCTCAGAGCATCACCACCGCACAATACAGATTCACCGGTGTGACGGCCGTGACTGATGGATACGTCGCGGTAGGGAATGCCGACACATTCATCAGCGGCGACTGGGACGCAGGCGTCACAGGAAAGGGCAGCGTTGATGCGATAATCGTGAAATTCGATCTGAACGGAGAACTGCAATGGGCGAAGAACTTCGGCGGCAATGCCACGGACGGGTTCGAAGGAGTTACGGCCATGCCGGACGGAGGCGTCATCGCCGTAGGGTTCTCGGGCTTTGCATCATTCAATACCGGTAATTGGACCGGTTATTATAATTACGGCACATCGAACGATGACGCCATCGCCGTAAAATTTGACGCATACGGCGAGGTTGAATGGAAGGACCACTTCGGCGGCGAAGGCCAGGACAGGTTCAGCGATGTGGTCTCTATAGGCAATGATTTCATTGTCGCAGGCTACTCTTCGGTATCTTCATTCGGTAACAATGATTGGGACAGCGTCACCGGAAGAGGAGGCAACGACGCGATCATTGTCAGATATGTGTATGACAGCGGCACATACGATTGCGAAACAGGATGGAAAGTGCGCTTCGGCGGAACGGGCAATGATGAGTTCAATGCGCTGACGGTGCTGTCGACAGGCAAGATCGTCGCCGTGGGGCAATCGGACAACGCATCGTTCGGGACCGGCGATTGGACAGGCGTCGCGGCATGGACCGGCGCGTCGGACGCGACCATTGCGGAATTCGATGCCGACGACGGCACGCCCGGATGGAAGGATAAATTCGGTGGGTCCGCGGCGTCCAACGCCTACGATTATTTCAACGGAGTAACGGCCGTGTACGACGGCGGATTTGTTGCCGTAGGACTTTCGGGAGCAGGTTCATTCCCGACGGGGGACTGGGCAGGCATAGGCGGAAAGGGCAATGAGGACGCCATAGCCGTAAAATACACTGCCGCAGGAACTGTTGAATGGAAGAAGAACTTCGGCGGATGTGAGTCGGAAAGATTCA
>WRNI01000094.1 GCA_009776695.1 Methanomassiliicoccaceae archaeon | reverse complement strand
TGCGGGGCGACCGCCCTGATCAGCGCCGTCGTCAGCGCTCCCGAGCCGGCGCCGACCTCCAGGACCGTGTCGCCGCATTTGATGTCGCAGTTCATTATTATCGATGCGACGTCCTTCGGCGTGATTATCTGCGCCCCTCTGTCCAGCGAGCCTATCAGATCCGCGGTTCCCGGTCTGAACGCCGTGAACGGCATTCCTGCTATTATCACAGTGCTTCCGTCGTCCGCCTCCCTGAGCCGCGATCCGTCGACCGTCCCAACGGACGGTATGCTTATCATACCGTACGACACCTTTATCCAATGCCTCTTCTCAGAGGCGTCCGCAAGAAATATGTACTCTCCTTCCGTGAACGGCATTTTATCGCTGCTGCATGCGCATCGTAGTGTTAATCCTTTACCCCGCGGCGATTCGGTTCAGTTAAATATTGCGCCGTGCATAGCCAACTATGGCAAAAGGAGTCCTAGGCGCGATCGCATGCCCCATACTCGAAGACGAGCTGATATACAGCATGTCCAAGGATGATGAGATATCTCACGTTTATCTGCTTGACAACCGCCACGCAAAGAGCATTAAGATAAAACTTGTCAGGAACGGCATTGCGCACACGATTATAAGCGAAGAAGAATTCCTTGACGGTTCTTACAGAATAGACGTTAACGGATATACGATAGTGATATGGATGATGGACCTCGGCCTTCATGAGGAGCCGACGGATCTCGGAACTGCGTTAAAGGACAGCATGAAACGTATGGAAAAATACATTGACGCCATTGTTCTGTATTACGGGCTGTGCGGGAACGGCCTGAAGGACATCGACGTCTGGTCAAAAGATAATCTTAACGTTCCGATGACGATAATACGCGATAACGACGGCAATATCGTCGACGACTGCATCGCGGCGGCGATAGGCGGCACGAAGCAGTATCTGAACCTTTTAAGAAAATATCCGGGAATAATGTACTTCACGCCGGCGTTCGCGACGAATTACGATGACCTTCTGGGACGCATGGAGCTGTTCAAAGGCGTCGACACCGGTGACGACTCGATGCTGAAGATGGTCTTCGAGATGGCCGATTACCACGAAGTGATGAAAGTCGATACGGGACTCGGCGATAAAGATGAGTTCCAGGCGGCGACCGAAAAATTTGCGAACAGGATGGGATTCGATATTCTCACGCTGGAGGACGGCTGGTGCACGCTCGAGCCGGCGGACCGTGTTTACGCGGAGGCCAAAGGTCTTCTCGGTTGATCAGATGGACCTTGAGGCGTACGCCGCTTTCGCAGGCTTGCCGCATATGATGCATTTGCCGCTGAACTCCTCCGGAATGTACGGGACTCCAAGCAATTTAAGATCGTTCTCATCCTCGAACTTATGACCGCATTCCTCCGAGCCGCACCATCCGAACCTCAGCGTCCTTTCCGGAACGTTATCCAGAGAATCAATATTCACGGCGCATTCCTTCTGCTTCGCCCATGCCTTTTCGTACATGCTTTTTCTTATTGATTCTAGAATTATCGTAACGCCCGGTGCGAGATCGTCCAGCGATACCGTCCCTTTCTCGCCGTTGTCACGTCTTACGAACGTTACAACATTGTTATCGATATCCCTCATCCCCAGTTCGAGGCGCAGAGGAACGCCTTTGATCTCCCAGTCGAAGAACTTGCTTCCCGGCCTTTCGTCCCTGTCGTCAAGTTTCACGCGTATCCCTGCTTTTTCCAGCGCATCTTTTATCTTTTCAGCGGCCGCGGCCACAACGGACGCGTTCCCTTTGGCGGGTATGGGAATTATGACGGCCTGGAACGGCGCCACCGGCGGCGGGAGGATTAGACCTTTGTCGTCACCGTGCACGCCTATCATCGCGCCCACGAGTCTTTCGGACATGCCGTACGTCGTCTGGTGAACGTTCTTGTGCGCACCGTCCGCGTCCTCGTATGTTATTTCGTACGGTACTGAAAAATTCGTGCGGTAGTGATGTATCGACCCTATCTGTAACATACGTCCGTTGGGCATCGCCGTGTCTATGCCCACGGTATAGTAAGCACCGGGGAACTTGTCCCATTCGGTACGCACGAGCAGCGTGTAGGGGATGCAGAGCATCTCCATTATTTTTTTCAGTATGACGATATCTTCGTCCACCTGCCTCTGCGCCTCGTCCTCCGTCGCGTGGCATGTGTGCGATTCAAAGAAGTGTATCTCTCTTACTCTGATGAACGGCCTTGTCTGCTTCGTCTCGTATCTGAACGTGTTGACTATCTGATATATCTTTAACGGAAGGTCTGTGTGCGAGCGCACCCACAGCGAGAACATCGGATACATGGCTGTCTCGCTGGTCGGTCTCACGACCAGACGAACATCCAGTTCGTTGAGACCGGCGTGCGTCACCCAGTACACCTCGGAATCAAATCCTTTGATGTGCTCCTTCTCCTTCTTGAACTCCGTCTCCGGGATCAGTAAAGGAAAGCATACTTCATCATGACCGGTCGCGTCCAGCTCATTTCGTATGAAGGCGTCGGTGATGCGCATTATCTTCCAGCCGTAAGGCGTCCATACGTTCATCCCTTTTATCGGATATCTCTTGTCTGAAAGACCGGCCTTTTCCACAATGTCGTTGTACCACTCGCTGAAATTCGTGTCCTTTTCCATATGATCAGCTCTTCCTGAGCAATCCTCTTTTCTTTCCCTTCCTGAGCTCTTCCGCCACCGTGCCGGCGACGGAGATATTGGATACTTTGCTCTCGAGAGTGTTGCACGACAGCAGGACATCTATCTGATTTCCTGTTAATCTCTGTATCGCGTCGCCGGTGAACACGCCGTGTGTGCACGCAACGGAAACACTTTTCGCGCCCGCCTCCTTTAACTGCACCGTCGCGGCCATTATTGTTCCGCCCGTTGCTATTATATCGTCGACGATGAGCACATTCTTGTTCATGCAGTCCATCCTGGCCGGCGCTATCCTCACCTCGGTGCCTGATATCCTTACTTTCTCAAGATGGTCATACGGCAGATTCATCCTCTTGCCGACGTCCTTCGCCCTTTCGGCCGCACCCTCATCGGGCGCGAGAACGACGTCTATGCCTTTGTCCATGAAATAGTCCGCTATGGCGCCTGATGCTTTCAGATCTTTCGCAGGGCATTTGAAGTTCTTCAGGACTGCTTCCTTGTGTATATCTATCGTAATAACGCGATCGCACACCAGCCCCAGATGCTTTATCATCACTTTGGCGCTCTCCGGCTCCCCGGGTTTGAAGATACGGTCCTGGCGCGCATATCCGAAGTACGGTATCACGAGTGTTATCTTTTTGGCGCCCATCCTCTTCGCCGCGTCCTGGATGAGAAGCATCTCGATCATGTTCTGATCGGGATACGTGTTCTGAACAATGACAACGTCATCATGCAGCGATTCTCCTTCTATCCTCGTGTAACACTCGCCGTCGGGGAATCTGGTGGATGACGCGAGGATGCATCTGCACTCCAATATCATGGCGAGTTCCTTTGCAAGGTCGCGGGATGACGAACCGCCGATAACTATCATGCCTCATCCGTATGGCGTCGGCTTTATTATACGTAACGGGCGGGCAATGCGTAACGGCGCGATGTAAACATATTTATCCACCTCATCCGTATACATCACCGGATGCATTCATGGGATTGCTCGACAGACTATTGGGTAAAAAGGCCGAAGAAAAGGAAGATACATCTGAGGAAGCGCCGCAGGAACCGGTAAAAAGGCAGCAGGATGAACGGATATCGCGCCCGAAGCCGGACCCGATGATAGACAGCGGGCCGCGGGCCGCCCCGAAAGATACGCCCGTTACGAGACCGGCGGCGGAGAAAAAGGCGGCGCCGCAGGAAAGGCCGGCGGCGAAGGCACCGGCGGCGAAGACGG
>WRNI01000093.1 GCA_009776695.1 Methanomassiliicoccaceae archaeon | reverse complement strand
CGCCACGCGCTCCGGGAACGCTCTTAATATGATGATGTCGCCGACGCTCTGGACCCACCTGAACGGTATATTCACGGCAACACCGTGATCAACGAGCGCAGGGCTGGAATCATCGAGGAACAGTCCGTTGACCTTGTTGTCCTTCATATCCATGACGAGATTGCTGACGATGCCCACGAATATACCGTCAGGCGTGTAAACTTCCAGTCCGATGAGATTCCCTGCCTCTTCCAACATCTGACACGATTATCAGGTGAACGGATATATCATTTTGCGCCTTTTCTCATCAATTATAACGAATTCTGAGACAACGTATAGCTTATATAACGCCGATTGCAATTCGCCGTACGTAAATATTTTCCAATGCAGGCTCGGAAAGGGGAGAACGGGGCGGCGTATACATGACATTGCATAAAGCGGATAGTTCGCGGAAGGGTGCGGCAACGGACAGAAGAAAGAATGCGTGCAGGGCCGCCGTGCTGTTCGCGATAGCGGTCATCGTTTCCGTTGCCGCGTTCGTTATGACCGAACGGCCGGCAGCGGACGGTAATGAACATAGCATCGGAGCCGTGGGAGATACGTTCACGTACACCGAATCCGGAACGGCGTTATCATATTACGTAACGAGCGAAAGTCCTAACGAGGTGCGTGTGAACGGGTACGTAACGGCGGCCGGTGACATAGAGATACCGTCGATCGTGACGGATACCGCCAGCGTTGAGTATACGGTCACGTCGATAGGGAACAGCGCGTTCTTCTCGTGTTCCGGCCTTACATCCGTCATAATACCGGACTCCGTCGCGTACATAGGCGATTTTGCGTTCTACAACTGTGGCGGTCTCACATCCGTAATAATACCGAACTCTGTCACATCGATAGGGGACAACGCGTTCACCTCCGCCGGCCTTACATCCGTCACAATACCGGACTCCGTCACGTCCATCGGCGCCGAAATGTTCTCTCGCTGCTTCAGTCTGACGTCCGTCACAATACCGGACTCTGTTGTGTATATCGGCATAACCGCATTCTACAGCTGCTTCAGTCTGACGTCCGTCACAATACCGGACTCGGTCGCGTACATCGGCTCAGGCGCGTTCCAGTCCTGTACCGGCCTTACATCCGTCACAATACCGGACTCGGTCGCGTACATCGATCAATATGCGTTCTACGGTTGCAGTAACATGGTATCCGTCACAATACCGGACTCTGTCGTCTATATGGGCACCGGCGTATTCTCGAACTGCGGCAAACTGGGCGCCGTAGCGCTGCCGTACTCGCCGATGATGCTTGTATATTCTTTCACCCCGGACTTCGCACCGTCCGCGACGGTCATCGTATATTACGAAGGGGTATCATCCGCCACCGCCGTCATGAACGGCACGGACATTGAGATCGCCGCCGAGAAGGACGGAGCGCCGATAACAAAAATGCTGATCGGGACATCCCTCCACGGGAACGATGTCGCCGTTATCACGGGGCCGCCGTGGTCGTTCGGAGCGGAGGCAGGGAAGAGATATTATGCGACGATAGCCCCGGTCACGGTGACCGTTACATCTGAGGAAGGCGGATCGTTCGGATATACGATGAACGACGGTGTCACGTGGACACCGTTCATTATCGATCCTCTTGACAGCTATGAGATAACGGACATACCGTCCGGAACGCACATAAGCATAAGGGCAGAGACAGATACCGGATTTATAGCCGTGTGGGAGGACACGGACGGTAACATCACAATAGGAACGGTGCTCTCTTTCACGGCAGTTTCCGACACTGAGATCGCGGTAACGGCCACGCCGTTCACCATCGGCGTCCCTGAACCGCCCGACGACCCGTCGGGCGATACGCCGGGACCGCCGGGTGTAAGGATCAGCAGCGACGGATCTTCCGTGAAGCTGTATCTTCCGTTCATCATCCTGGTGATCGCGATCCTGGTGCTTACGGAAGTTCTGCTGCACACAAGGAAGAGAAAGTGATCCGCCGCATGCGTAAAGAACGACGAAAAGCATCCGCCGGCACATAGAACGAAAGATGTCCAGAACGTCTGTGGGATTGAAACGTTTTTATCCTATACCAGCAATCGCAATTATCAGAGATGATAAAAATGGTCACGGAGCTTAATGACGGAACGTTCGACAAATTCATCGAAGGCAATAAATTAGTGCTCGTTGACTGCTGGGCACCATGGTGCAGACCCTGCAGGATGCTCGCGCCGATAATCGAGGAGCTTGCCGAGGAACTTAAAGATAAGGTGGCCGTCGGCAAACTGAACACCGACGATAACCAGGGAATAGCGTACAGGTTCGGCATCAACGCGATACCGACGCTTTTGGTGTTCAAGGACGGCGTGATGCACGAACCGCTTGTCGGACTGAGACCGAAGGAAGAGATCAGGGATTACGTCCTTGGTCTGTGATCGCATGGATGTCATAATAATAGGCGTCGGGCCCGCCGGGCTGCAGGCGGCGATACACGCCGCCAGAGGCAAAGCATCGACGACGATGATCGGCAAGACCGAGGACAGCGCCATGCACGGGGCGCACGTCGAGAATTATTTCGGTATCGAGGGAAGAACGGACGGTTCCGATATTTTGAAACGGGGTCTTACGCAGGCAGCATCGTTCGGGGCGGAGCACATCAGAGAGAACGTCACAGCAATGGAACGTTCCGGCGATTCGTTCATCGCAACGACAGAGAATGATACCAGAATAGAAGCGAAGGCGGTGATACTTGCATCAGGCATATCACGAAAGAAACTGAATGTTCCCGGAGAGAAGGAATATTTCGGCAAAGGCGTCAGTTACTGCGCCGCATGCGACTGCAACTTCTACAAAGGAAAAAGAGTGGCGGTCATAGGCGACGATTCGGAGGCCGCCGCATCCGCCGAGCTTATGACATCGTACGCTTCGCACGTCTTCTGGATAACCAAAGATACCAAGGCGTCCGATATTATGATAAGGAAGGCAAAGGACGCCGGCGCCGAGATCATCAGCGAAGAAGTGAAAGAGATCATGGGCAAGGAGAAAGTAACGAAAATAATGTTCAGCGATTCGTCTATGATAAACGTGGAAGGCGTTTTCATTGAGCTCGGGGCACGTTCGTCCTCCGATCTCGCGATGGACATTGACGTTATGCCCAATACCGACGGTACGATAAGCGTGAACGAAAGATGCGAAACACCGGTGAAAGGCGTCTACGCATGCGGCGACGTCACCGGAAGGCCGTGGCAGATAGCGAAGGCCGTCGGTCAGGGCGCCGTCGCCGGCATGAACGCGGCGGCGTACATAAAAGGTGATCGCGTTGTCTGATAAGGAACTGATATCCGGAATGTTACGGGAGGAGGGCGGATTTCAGAAAGCACTGAGAAAAGTGTTAACGAACGAACTGGACATGACCGTCAACGAATTCTGTCTGGCGACGGGGATATCGCAGAGCACCATGTACAAGATACTCGAAGAAAAGAGAGAACCGAATCTCAGAACAATAAGGGCGATAATAAAAGCCGTTCGTTATCTTTCCGCAAAACCGGACGAGAGATTCATCGCAATAATCGCATCAAATCAGGTTCTGCAGACGATAAGCGAGACGGTGAAAGTAGGCAACAGAGACATTCATCTGCGCGAGTATCCGGTCACAACGGTGGAGGATGCGATAATCTCGGCGGTAATGGCAGAGCGCGACGGTGCGCTGGCGGTCGTCTGCGCGCCTATCGTTGCGTTAACGATAGAGCGCATATTGAAGATACCCGTATCGCCGGTGATACCTTCATCGTCCATATTCGCGGCGATAGAGAAGATAAGGAATGACATCTGAGCTGTAAAAATAAAAATACCAGCTTAACTATTATCACAGGCAGGATGATAATATGTTTGAACTGAACGTTGTGAGCAACACTCCCCTCGGGGCGATGACCGATATCGAGACGGTGGCGGAAACATTCCTGACGCAGATCGGTTACATTCCGAAAGGCTATGATCCGAAGACGGA
>WRNI01000092.1 GCA_009776695.1 Methanomassiliicoccaceae archaeon | reverse complement strand
AAACCGACGGTGTCGCTCCGTAAAGCAGAACAAATGAGTTCTCTGACAGACCAGAACATATATCTTTCCGGAAGAACTGCACAGTAACGGTGCAAAGATGTTATCAACGGTATCCGTCATCAAAAGAAAGTCTGTGCGCAAGTACGACATGACACCGCTTCAGGACGAGACCCTGAACGAACTGAACGAATTCGTCGGAGCGCTGGAACCGCCGTTCGCAGGAAAATTCGGATATAAGATATTCAGCAAGAAGGAATATGACGTAAGATCGGGCGGCGCGTTCGGAATATCGGCGCCGCATTACCTCATGTTCTTCGGCGATAAGAATGATGACAACGTTCTCAGGAACATAGGGTATGCGGGCGAGCTGGCCGCTTTGAAATTAGCTGACATGGGCATAGGCACATGCTGGCTGGGCGGGCCGAAGAGCAAAGAAACGCTTGACAGTTCGGAATACGTGATATGCATATGCTTCGGCACTCCCGTCGGAGAGCTCCGGGGCAGTGAGAACGAAGCTGAAAGAAAGAAGCTTGATGAGATCGCCTCAAATTATAATGATGAACAGAAAGAGATGCTGCGGTATGTCCGTCTGGCGCCGTCGGCGAGAAATCTGCAGCCGTGGTTCTTCAGATGCGGATCAGACCGGATACACGTGTTCAAAGTAAAGACGGGCGGACTGATGTCGAAGCTGGCGTTGTTCAAGGTGCTACAGAAGATAGACATCGGCATCGCGATATCCCATTTCTCTTTCGTTAAGTTCACGATAGAGAACGATCCGCAGGATGATAAAGGGATGCAGTATGAGTGCACTCTGAAGTTCTGACGCTGTCGGCGTCGCAAAGGTCAGACGGTCACGGGACCGCACAGCGGCGGAGAACGGACGGAACATATGAGTCCGAGACGTAGTAACATTCATCACAGCCTGAGGACGGCGTTAACCGTGTTCAGGTTGCGCGCGGTGCATATGACGCCGAGCTCCTTCTCAAAGAAGTTGTTCGTAAGGTTCGTTCTGTGATACTTTTCGCACATCAGATAGATGACGTCGCCCGCAAGCTTTGCGGCGTCATCTTTGTAATTCCATTCGTCATCCTCGTCGAAATGAGCGGGGCCGTTCATGAATATGATGTACGAATGTTCGTTCGGAACGCCGCGGAACGGATATCCGTCGATCGTTCTCTTAAGTTCGTCCATTGTTCTTATAATGCAGAAGGCGTTGAATCCGAACTCTTTCTCAATGCCGTTCTCGATCAGTGAAACGATATCATCTTTATTCATCTCGGTGTCGAAGGCGAAGTTCCCGCTTTGGCCGTATGCCTTCACATCATTGAACGAAGAGGAGAGCATGGCTGTGATGTCAGCAATGCTCACTCTTTTGGTACTGCCTACGTTGATGCCCCGGAGGAATGCGGCGTATCTGACCATGATACGGATATGCGATGCGGCGGATAATATGTCTTCCTGCTTGTACCCGCGCACAGCAGAGGCCCCGCATGTTGTGCGCAGCATCCGCACAGAACAGTTTACTGATGAACGGTGCAGAATTAACGCGAAAAACGTGCATAGCCAGAGTGATTTAGTGGGCCTAGTCGGATTTGAACCGACGACCATCCGGTTATGAGCCGGACGCTCCACCGAACTAAGCTATAGGCCCGTTTTGATACTGGCGCCGTCGCACGGGATCGAACCGTGGACCTTATGATTAACAGTCATACGCTCTACCTGCTGAGCTACGACGGCAGTGAATTGGCGAAACGTTGGGATATATTAAAGTGTTACGTTCGTGAGAATATTTCCCGCAAACGGTCTATCCTCTTCCTCAGCCCGTCCAGCGATTGTTCTACGTTTGCCATGAACTCATCGTATCTCTCGGTCACGCGGGCGCCTTCCGTTGACGGTGATATAAGACCTTCGTTCTCCAGAAGTCTCAATGAATAGCGAACTTTGTGCTTCGGTATGCCGAGTATCTCCGATAACCGTATTATCCCGATCGGCTGATTCTCTCTGGTTGCGCGGAGCATCATGACGTGCCGTTCTATCAATTCAAGCTCCGACGTCATTTTTTCCATGATGTTGTCTTTTCTGTTCACGTGACCGCTGCGTAATCGTCATTATGAATATTTCAAATGTTCCATGCTATCACGCGGCGCGCCGAAAGATCGTATGCGAAGGTCAGCGGCCGTACCAGTGCTGTTTTCCCCATCTTGCGTAGTTAGTGCTCCATGCCTGTATCGCAGAATTGCAGCAGTCAAGCGCATGCTGTTCGTCATTGAAAGTTTTGTAACATCGGAGGCACTGGTACCTCATCTTAGGCGTCTTGTCCTTTGCCATCGCTCCCTGTATTACGGTCGGTTAATAAACATTTATCCTCGAATCGCCGTGAACGCCGGATCGCGCTCAGACGGGCTTCCCGGTTCGGGGTGATACGAAGTATCAGTCCGCCTGCTTTTTATATTTATAATGCAGTGTCCGTATCCCATGAACAGAATCAAGGTCATAAGTGAGCCCTCTGAGCTAGTCCCGATGCTCAGGTCAGTGGACACTGCCGTGAAAAGGGATGTTCTTAAAGAAGTGACCTTGGAGTGGAGGACCGCAAAGGAAATAGAGGACAAGTTCGGGCCGGAGGGCAAGGACGCGATACTTTTCTTTGAGAAGATGAAACTGGTGGAGAGCCGCTGGCAGTCCACCGGCAATAATTATCCTGAAAAATCATTTCACACTTATTACATGTCCTTCCACATAAACGCCCAGTGGCCCGTTTACGAGATAAGCGACGTTCTTGCGGCGGCGATGATGAGCGAGGACGAGTTCAGGGCGATAGAGGAGAAGATACTGGAACAGATAGGGAAGGGCGGCAAGTTCTCCGGCGATGTTGCCGAGACGCTCGGTCTTTCATCCACAATGCTCAGAAGCCTTGTGCGCCGGTCCGTCAAGATGGACTACCGCGGGCACAGGATCGAGCTGATTCAAGAGAAATGACCGATGACCGACATCTGGATAATGCGGATCGGCCATCGTCCCCAGAGGGATAAGCGTGTGACGACACACGTCGCGTTATCGTCACGCGCGCTCGGCGCCAAAGGGATTTACGTCGATACCGAGGACCGCAAGCTTGAGGAGAACGTGAAAAGCGTGTGCGAACGTTTCGGCGGCGATTTTGAGATACGCACGGGCGTGAAATGGAAGAACGTCGTAAAAGATTTTGACGGCGTCGTTGTTCATCTGACGATGTACGGCCAGAGGCTGGACGAAGCTTTGCCGAAACTGCCGTCAGACGGAAGGATGCTTGTGATCGTCGGCGCCGAGAAGGTGCCGCCGGAAGTTTATGAAAGATCCGATCACAACATATCGGTGGGCAACCAGCCGCATTCGGAGATCGCGGCGCTCTCGATATTCCTTTATGAGGTCACGCAAGGTGATTCGCTTTACGCCGACCGCGACGGCAAGCTGACAGTGATACCGAACGAAAGGGGGAAGACGGTTGTCGAGATATCCAAATGAATCTCAGTGCGTGACGCTGCTTGACCGTGCAGGATGCACAAAACGTGTCATTGTGCACTGCTGCACCGTTAAGACGGTCGCCGCGGAGATAGCGAAAGGGTTCGCCGCCGATACCGAACTGATAATCGCCGGTGCGTTACTGCATGATATCGGGAGAGCCAAGGACCACACGATAATGCATGCCAGCACGGGCGCGGACATGGCCGAGAGGCTCGGCCTTCCGAAAGAACTGACGGAAATAATAAGAAAGCACATAGGCGCCGGCCTTGACGATCAGGACGCCGTGGAGATGAACATCCCGAAAGGGGATTACATTCCGAGGACGATCGAAGAGAAGATCGTCGCGCACGCGGACAACATGGTAAGCGACAACAGAGTGGTCAGGCATACGCACACTGTGGAAAAATTATTGGCGAAAGGGTCACGAAGAGGCGCCGAGCGTGTGGCCGCGTTACACAAAGAATTATCGGAACTGTACGGAAAGGATCTCGATGACGTGGCGCTATCCCTTGGCGAGTCTCCTGCGCTTGCCCTCCTTTGCGCCTCCCTTGCCAGGAAGTGAGCGTTCCGCCATGCTTGTGATAGTCGGTGCTGAGAAGGTGCCGCCGGAAGTTTATGAAAGATCGGATCACAACATATCGGTGGGCAACCAGCCGCATTCGGAGATCGCGGCGCTCTCGATATTCCTTTATGAGGTCACGCAAGGCGATTC
>WRNI01000091.1 GCA_009776695.1 Methanomassiliicoccaceae archaeon | reverse complement strand
GTTCGGCATGCACTTCGTCGGTGCGGCCGGAGCCGACGGCATAACCACGGACGGCACCGCCGTGTCGTGGCAGGCGCTGCTCGGCGTCTCGTTCCCCGACTGGTTCAGCGGCATATTCCCGCAGACGGTCAACGCACACGGCGATATCGCCTACGGCATAAGCAAATTGCACGAAGTGACATTCCTGCTGAAGATAAGCATATACATCGGTATCATGCACATATTCCTCGGCTACATAGTCGGATTCATCAACGTCAAGATGCAGCACGGGTTCAAAGAGGCGTTCATGGAGAAGGGCGGATGGATGCTGTCGTTCGTGGGCATAGTGGCACTGTGCTGGGCACTGACGGAGATACTGATATCCGGCCAGGACCCGTTCAGCGGGCTTGTGCTGGTAATGCTGATACTCGGCATCGCCCTGGTCGTCGCAGGCGTGGCGGTGACGATGAAAAAAGAAGGAGCGACGGCGATCATGGAACTCCCCGGGCTGGCGGGGAATATCCTTTCGTACGCACGTCTCACGGCCATTGGCATGTCCAAAGCGGGCATGGCGCTGGCGTTCAACTACATCGCGCTGGTGATGTTCGCCACCAATGTCGGAGGGCTTCTCGGAATAGTGGCGGCGATACCTATCCTGATAGTAGGTCATCTGATGATATTCACGCTTGCAATATTGTCCGCAGGACTGCATTCGTTAAGGTTGCAGTATGTGGAGATGATGTCAAAGTTCTTCGTTGGCGGCGGTAAAGAGTACGAGCCGCTGGAGATCAAACGCAAAAACACAAAAATCGTAGAAACAGAGGTATGAAAATGGCAGTAGAAAGTGTAGGAGCAGGACTGATAGCAGTCGGTGCCGGCCTGGCCGTAGGCCTTGCGGGCATCGGTACGGGTCTCGGACAGCAGGACGTGGGCGCTGCGGCAGTCGGTGCGATCACAGAGGACATGAGTTTGTTCGGAAAGTGCATCGTGCTGATCGTGTTGCCGGAGACGATCGTTATCTTCGGATTGGTCGTTGCTATCCTTTGTATGTTCGTGTTACCGGGTATGGCGTCATAGGCAGGCCGTACCATGGCATTGGACAACGTAACGAAGGGCATCATGGATTCCGCGAAGGCATCAGTCGAAGCTATCGAAGCTGAGAGGGATGCGGAGGTCGCTAAAATAATGGCCGAGGCGGACGCCGTGATATCCGACATGAAAGCAAAAGAGGACAAGAGGCTCAAAGAGGCAATTGAGCAGCTCGGCCGCCAGATACTCTCGAGCGCTGAGCTCGAGAGCAAGAAGATCATCCTGTCAAAGAAAAGGGAGATACTGGAAAAGGCCTTCGCAGAATCGCTGTCTTCGCTGGAGTCCGCATCTGCGGGCACCAAGAAAGAACAATACAGGCAGATGGCCGTCGCCGCCAAAAAGGTGATCGACGACCCGAAAGCGTACTGTTCCAAAAGCGAGACGGTGACCGCGGAGGACATCGGCGTGTCAAAGCTCGAGAAGACCGGCAGCATAACAGGCGGGCTGGTCTTTGAAAGCAAGGACGGCACGATTCAGGTGGACATGCAGTACAGGACGATACTTCAGACCGTCTGGGACCGGGAGATGAAAAGCTTGTCCGACATCCTGTTCGGGTGAGTTTCATGTTCGGGCGCAAGGGTTCGAAAAAGGGTAATTATGCGTTCGCGGCAGCCAAGGTCAAAGCGAAGAAGGCGTCGCTCATCGGTAACGACGAATATTCGAAGATGCTTATGATGAACTTGCCGGAGATATCCCGTTTCATCGCAGAATCGGGATATCAGAAGGAGATGGAGGAGCTTGCGGGGAGGATCGAAGGTATCGATCTGATCGAGCACGCGACATACAAGAACATGGCAAGGACGTTCAGCGGTATACTTCACGTCATGCAGGGTGAGCTGCGGTACATGGTCTCCTCGTATCTTACGAAGTGGGACCTGTGGAACATCAAGGTGATACTTCGCGGAAAGACATACGGTGCCGACGCTGAAAGCATCAAAGAGGACCTCGTCCCGGCGGGAAAGCTGGATGACGAGATGCTCGAGAAGCTGCTTTCGCTGGAGACGGACAAGGAGATGATAGCGGAGTTCGGCAGGATGAAGCATCTGGAGATACCTCCCGAAGTGATCAACACCTACAAGGCGGACGGTCACCTGAGGAGCATTGAGGATTATTTGGACAAGCTGTACTACAAGAAGCTCCTTATGAGCATAGACCCGTCGTCAAGACCCAAGCGCCTGTTCCAGGACTACGTGAGAAGAGAGATCGATACGGTCAATCTTGAAACGATACTGGTCCTGAAGATGGAAGGGATACGCGGGGATGATGTGATGGAGTACATCATACCCGGAGGAAAGCAGATAGACAAAAAGCTGGCCACACAGCTTGCCAACGCCGAGACGATATCGGCGGCGGCGAATGATTTGGCGCAACTCGATTTCTACGACGATATCAAAGAGGCGCTGGACGCAGGGACCGGATCGCTCAGAGATCTCGTGGCCGGTATGAGAAAATATCATATGAGGCAGGCGAAGAAATTCTCGCATCTTTATCCTCTCTCGGTTATCCCGGTGCTCGACTTCATGATACACAAGAACATTGAGGTCGACAACATAAGGATAATAGCAAGAGGCATAGAGAGCGGGATCGACAGGGAAGTCATCAAAGGACTGCTGGTGATCTGATGGAAATAGCAGTTATAGGAAATGAGGAGTTTGTTCTCGGTTTCAGGCTGGCGGGGCTCAGGAGAGTGTTCGTCGCCACACCGGAGAATTACGAGAAGAGGATGCTGGAAGCGATGTCCACCGAGACGGTGGGCATACTTGCGGTGGATTCGAAGGACCTACAGCTGCTGTCGCCGCAGGTGAGACAGAAGGTGCTGGATGCCATCCAGCCCGTCGTCGTGCCGGTGGGGAAGGATGAGAGTGACCTTCGTGAGAAAGTGAAAAGAGCGATTGGCGTTGATTTATACAAAACAGAGGATGATTAAATGAGCAAAGAAGGTGTGATTTACAGGGTCGCAGGACCCGTAGTGACGGCTGTCGGTATCTCGCCGAGAATGTACGATGTCGTGCAGGTCGGTACAGAGAAGCTGATGGGCGAGGTCATCAAGATCGTGGGAGACCACACAATCATCCAGGTTTATGAGGATACGTCCGGCGTCAGACCGGGAGAGCCGGTCTCGAACACCGGCCGTCCCCTTGTTGCGGAACTGGGCCCGGGACTTCTGTCCTCCGTTTACGACGGAATTCAGAGGCCGTTACCGGTACTCAAGGATAAGATGGGAGACTTCATCTTCCGAGGCGTTTCCGCACCTGGATTGGACAGAGAGAAGAAATGGGATTTTAACCCGACAGTCAAGAAAGGCGACGACGTCGTTCCCGGGCAGGTCATCGGAACTGTCATGGAAGGAACGATGGAGCACAGGATACTCGTGCCGCCGAAGATCAAAGGAAAAGTGACCGAAATAAAGAGCGGAAGCTTCAACGTTGAAGAGACGATAGCCGTGATAGACGGCAATGACGTGGCCATGATGCAAAAATGGCCCGTCCGTGTTCCGAGGCCCGTTAAAGAGAAGTTCCAGCCGGACATTCCGCTGGTGACCGGTCAGAGGGTGCTCGACACGATGTTCCCGCTCGCGAAAGGCGGAGCGGCCGCCATCCCCGGAGGTTTCGGGACAGGAAAGACAGTAACGCAGCAGCAGCTCGCGAAATGGTCGGACGCTGAGATAGTCGTTTACATAGGATGCGGCGAGCGCGGTAACGAGATGACCGAGGTGCTTACAGAATTCCCGCATCTCGAGGACCCGAAATCAGGGAACCCGCTGATGAACAGGACCGTTCTCATTGCGAACACATCGAATATGCCGGTCGCGGCGAGAGAGGCATCCGTTTACACGGGAATGACCATAGCCGAGTACTACAGAGATATGGGATATAACGTTTCGTTAATGGCCGATTCCACGTCAAGGTGGGCAGAGGCGATGAGAGAGATATCCTCAAGGCTTGAGGAGATGCCCGGCGAAGAAGGTTATCCCGCGTACTTAGCCGGAAGGTTATCGGAATTCTACGAGCGCGCGTGCAGATGTAAGACATTGGGCGATTCGGAAGGTTCCATTTCCGTTATCGGCGCGGTCTCGCCTCCGGGCGGAGACCTTTCCGAGCCGGTCACGCAGAACACGCTCCGTATCGTGAGGGTGTTCTGGG
>WRNI01000090.1 GCA_009776695.1 Methanomassiliicoccaceae archaeon | reverse complement strand
CCATATATCGTATCCGTTCCTTTTGCGCTCGGATTCTGCGAACTCGCCGACGCTCATGTCCTTTTGCGAAATATCACGCAGTTCATACGCATCCCTTACTATATCGCCCATCCTGACGAACGGCATGCCCATCCCTTTGGCAACGTTGAGCAGCTCTTCTTTCCCGGCACCGGGCATCCCTGTGACAATTATAAGCTTCATCATATCAGGTTGTCTGAGATGTTGTACAGTTTGCGGTCACAGTACTTGCACCTGAGCGTCGGCGGTTCTTTCGACACAACGTCGAATTCAGGTTCAACGGGCTCGTGCATGTTCGTTATGCAATTCGGATTGCTGCATTTTACGAGCCCCGATATCGTTTGCGAAAGGTCAACTTTCTTCTTCTCCGCCACCGAGTAGTCGCGTATTATGACGATGGTGGCGTTCGGTGCTATCAGCGCTATCTTATCAACCGTTTTAGGATCAAGTTCTCTGTCTTCGACCTTCACCACATCCTTCCATCCTCCCGTCCCCTCCTTCTTGGACGGGACTCGTATGAGCACGCTTATCGTTGAATCGATATTATATTCGTTGACGCCGAGTATCTTGAGCACGTTCAGCGCCTGGCCCGCCGTTATATGGTCGATGACAGTACCGTTCCTGATCGGTGCCACTTTTATTTCTATCACAGTCCTTCGCCTCCCAGTATCATGTACAGCAATGCCATCCTCACGGGTATGCCGTTGAACGCCTGCTCAAAGTATTTCGCATGCGGGGTGTTGTCCACTTCCGGCGATATCTCGTCCACCCTCGGTAACGGGTGAAGAACAACGAGGTCCTTCTTCGCCTCCCTGAGCATTTCGTTATCTATGCGGTATTTACCGGCAACTCTGTTGTACTCCGAGGGATCGGGGAACCTTTCCTTCTGTATCCTCGTGACGTAAAGGACATCGGCCTTTGATATTACGTTCTCAAGCTTGTCGGTAAGATATGGGTCGGCGCCCTTTCTCTTTATGTGATCGACGTTATCTTCAGGCATCTGTAACGTCTCCGGAGCGACGAACGTCAGGTTCGCACCGAATACGGCCAACGCGTCTATAAGCGAATGAACTGTGCGTCCGTATTTGAGATCGCCCACAAGTACGATATTCAGACCGCCGATCTTCTTCTTCGCCCTCTTTATCGTAAAGAGATCGAGCAGCGTCTGCGTCGGATGCGAACCGGCACCGTCGCCGGCGTTGATCACCGGGTTCTCGGAGAACTTCGCAGCGAGTCTTGCGGCGCCCTCATGCGGATGCCTCAGTACGATGACGTCGCAATACGCGTCCACCATGCGTATCGTGTCCGCTAACGTCTCGCCTTTGGAGATCGAGGTCATCGACATCTCGGATACGTCGATCACGTCTATTCCCAATCTGTGGGCGGCGCTCTCGAATGAAAGTCTCGTACGCGTGGAAGGCTCAAAGAATAAATTTCCGAGTATCCGTCCTTCGAGGACCTTCGTCCTCTTCTCGCCCATGGCGTACGGTACCATCTTCTCCGATACTTTCATGATCTCATCGATCTGCTTCCTGTCAAGGTCCCTGATCGAGACAACGTCCTTATCGTAAAAGCTCATGTTCTCACATCTGTATCAATGCTGACGATTTAACTTCTTTGATTATTATGGGCGCTGCGCACGTATGTATCATAGCGTGAGGGGCATGCGCGCAGCATATGTGCGGCATGCGCGCAGGTATGCATTTGAAATCGACGGTACCCGTTACCGCAGAAAGGGCGGAACAACATTAATTAGTGAAACGGTGTTGCGACACCAATGCTTGAGGTCATTTCGAGATCACAGAGAGGGAGAGTGTGCGAGTTCATACGCAACGATATCGTAATAAGAACGCCCGCCGTTCTGCGGGCGCTCCCTTCCGGTGCCGGCGAGAATGATGATATTTACCTGTCGGTCAGTGATAACAAAAGAACGCTGGTCATCGGCGGACAGCGTGTCGAACTTGATGCACGTCTCAGAACGACGGCGTCGTCCGATGTACGCAACAAAGCGGTGAACAGCGACGGCGTCTGCGTGCTGAGACTCCCTCTTGCCGATAATGATAATATACCCGAGGATACAGAGATCGCGGTCATATCCAACGCCTTCGAATTACGTAAAGATCCGAGGAAGATGACCGACGCGATAATCAACATCCGGAGAATGATCGGCCATAACGTTATTCTGTACGCGCCCGGTCTCGCGGACCCGTCAAACATCGCTTTGCTTACGTACATGGGCGTCGACCTCTTTGACGATGCGCTACCGACCGCAGCCGGAAAGCTGGGCATGCTGTACATCCCGGAAGGGGAGGTATGCGTAAAAGGGGACGTATCGCAGCGAAACAGCGATGAATTGATAAAGGAATGCGAAAAGGTCATGATGTTCACGAATTCCGGAAGATTGAGAGAACTTGTTGACCAGCGGGTCTCATCACCGTCGCTCGTTGCGGCGCTGAGAATATTCGACCGCGCTGGATACGAATATCAGGAGGAGATGTGCGCCGTCGTCGGCGGACGGTTCTCATGCAACACCACGCAATCGCTTCTCAGACCGGAGACGGAACGTTTCAGACGCATGATGAAAGAACGTTACGAACCCCCCGCACACAAGAGAATATTGGTCCTTTTGCCATGCTCGGCGAAGAAGCCGTATCATTTATCGAAGACGCACCGCGCATTCTCGGACGCGATACATACGGGCGATCACGACACGCTTGTTCACGAGGTCATCGTAACATCGCCGCTGGGCATAGTGCCCCGCGAGCTGGACATCTTTTTCCCGGCGTCGGCTTACGATATACCCGTGACAGGCGAATGGAAATGCCAGGAACGGGAAATGATACGCGACGCGGTATCAAAACTCCTTGAATTCGGTTATGACGAAGTGATATCACACCTCGGCGAAACGACGGAACTGATACGTTATCTTACGGACCTTACGGAAACATGCGTCGGCGACCCGGCGTCGCCTGCGTCGCTGAAAAATCTTGAAGGCGCCGTTCGTGACGCCGCGAGCGGGATGGAAAGATGTGGCTATCATGATGATCGCTGTAACAATATGAGATCGATACTGAAATTCCAGTTCGGAAAAGATGCCGCCGAGGCAGTCATGAAAGACGCGTCGGTCACCGGCAAATTCCCGTACTGGAAATTATATTCCGGGAAGCAGCAGCTCGGTATGCTGACACCCGAACGGGGGATGATATCGCTTACTATGGAAGGCGCGGAACGTCTGGCCGGCGCGAGCAAGAACATCGTCGAGATGGAGGACTTCGACATCAAAGGGAATCTCTTCGCGGTGGGCGTCAAAAAAGCGGACCATTCGATAAGGATCGGTGACGAAGCTGTCGTGACAATGAACGGTATTGTAAAGGGAATAGGCATCGCCATGATGTCGGGAGCGGAGATGGAAGACCTTAAGAGAGGCATCGCTGTGAAGATACGGCACAAAACGAAATGATGCCGCGCTGGTGCTACAATGCTGAACGATTTCTTCTTTGAACTTTCCGGGGAGCATCCGAAGATGCCGGCGGCCGAGGCGGTCGCATGCGTTAAAGCCGCATCCTCTCATGATATTACGCCCGAGGTCTCTTCCTGCGGTCCCGGCCATGTGATCATAAGATTCGATGACGCCCTTTTCAGCGATGCGGCGGAAAGGATAGCGCTTACGCAGAAAATGGGACGATATTTGGGCTCATTTGACGAAGACGATACGTCCGGATTTGAGAATATAACGATACCCGACGGATCTTTCGCGGTACGCGCAAGAAGGTTCGAGGGCATGATGTCTAACGTGGATACACAGGACATCACAAAAAAATTGGGAAAGATACTTTCCAAAAAGAACGGCGTCTCGCTGAGCGATCCCGATACCGAGGTAAGGGTTCTGATCTCGGATAGGATACACATCTTCGTTTGCGACGCGGACATCGACAGAACGGCGTTCGAGAAAAGAAAGGTAAGCGAACGTCCTTTCTTCTCACCGATCTCGCTGCATCCGAAATATGCGCGCGCATCAGTGAATCTCACGCAGGTGAGGAAAGGCGGCACCGTTCTCGACCCGTTCTGCGGAACGGGCGGCATAGCAATGGAAGCAGCGTCAATGGGCATGCGCGTCATCGTATCGGATCTCGATGAGAAGATGGTGACCGGGTGCATTGAGAACATGTTACATTACGGACTGAAGATACATGACAGCGATGTCCTTGACATCGGTGACGTACCCGAACGGTTTGATAACGTTGACGCGGTTGTCACCG
>WRNI01000089.1 GCA_009776695.1 Methanomassiliicoccaceae archaeon | reverse complement strand
TTCTGTTTTTGCGATGTACTTCTTCTATATGATAGCCGGCGTCGCCAACGCCGATCAGGATTTCGTGGTCATAGGGAATGCGGTGCAATCGATCGGAATGACGACGATATACGCCGTTTCCGGGATACCGGGCGTTCAGAAGCATGTCGGCACGATGACGTCCATCGCAATATCGCCGTCCGGTCTTTTTTCGATATTCCTCGGCATGTCGTTATTCAGCATCCTCGCCGGTTTCATTTCCATCGCCGTTTCGTTAACGTTCGCGGCGTTCGTCTTCGGTGTAAGTATGGCGTCGGTGAATCTGTTGTCGGTGTTCGTCGTGATAATACTGACCGCGTTCTCAATAGGCGGCATAAGCATGGCGATCGGCAGCATCGGCATATACATGAGAACATCGGCGATAATCGCCAACATCATGACATATGTGGGACTGGTGCTGTGCGGCGTCAACTTCCCGGTGACCGACCTTCCGGGATGGGCGCAGACCGTTGCGCATTGTCATCCGTTAACGTATGCGGTCGATGCCACAAGAAAAGCGGTCGGCGGAAGTACGCTCACGCAATTGGCCGAACCCATAATGATAATGATATTCCTTGGCATACTGTTCATCATCATCTCGTTCCTGGCGTTCAGGTTCTTTGAAAAATTATCCAGAAAAAAAGGGCGTATGGACGTGTTCTGAACCATCGGGCCGCATCCGAGCGCACAGTCCGATGAACGATTGACAAACGGAAATACCATAACATTCTTCCAGAACGCCGGATACATGGGGCTTTACAGCGGGCTCACCGCGGATGGCATTCACGAGAAAGGAAGAGAAACTTAAGCGGGACGCCGTCTGCGGGACCGCGATATTCCGTTGAAGCGGAATGGATTATATATTCTTTGCAAATTCCGTTGATGCAGAGGGCGGAAAATGAGTCTCATAGAACTTTTGCTGATAGCGTTGGGGCTGTCGATGGACGCATTCGCCGTCGCTGTGTGCTTAGGTCTCAGACATAGGTCAACGATGAAGAACATGCTGACCGTCGGGCTGTACTTCGGTATTTTCCAGGCGATCATGCCGGTCATAGGATATTTCGCCGCATCTCTGTTCGCAAACAGTATCGTTAATTACGATCACTGGATAGCTTTTGCCATTTTATCGTTCCTCGGTATCAGAATGATCATAGAAGCTGTCAGAAATAAAGAGAACGGGGACGACGGACCGCTCACCGCGAAACATCTGCTGCCGTTGGCCGTTGCGACGAGCATTGACGCTTTGGCAGTGGGAATATCATTCGCATTCCTTGACACAGACATCGTCACGGCGGCGGCGGTGATAGGTGTTGTCACTTTCGCAGTGTGCGCTGTCGGTATACGAATAGGCAGCATCTTCGGCAGCAGGATCAAGAAATGGGCCGGTACGGCCGGAGGGATCATACTCATTCTCATAGGATGTAAGATACTGCTTGAGCACACGGGCGTGATCGGTCTCTAGATACGTCATATTTCGGCGGAATGCTGTAAGAACGGCGTTTGCCGCATTGTGAGGAAGTATGACCTGCCGAACGCGGTCCCTTCTTTGAGCCGCTGTTTCGCAGATGCGGGTGCGTGACAGGGACCATTTTGCAAGGTCACGAAAATGGTATGCCGGGGAAAAGACAAACGAAAGAAATACGATGAATGCGTTGACGCAGCTATGTGCATCCTTTCCGACAAAGACATAATCGAACGTATGAATAACGGTGAGTTGGGAATAAGCGATTACAGCGAACGCAGCTTAACGCCCAACGGCTACGATCTCAGGATCTCGGAGATATCGGTACGCGGAAAGGACGGTCTGATCAAAGAGGGCATCGCATCGATACCTCCGAGGACCATGTTCTATGTGTCAACCATCGAGAGGGTCAAAATGCCGTCAGGCGTCTGCGCACAGCTTTGGCTCAGGACGACGTGGATACGCAAAGGCATAATAGGGGCGTTCGGTAAGATCGACGCAGGCTTTGAGGGAACGCTGACGCTCGGCGCGTACAACGCATCTGATGATGTCGTCGAGATACCGATAAAGGAACGTTTCTGTCAGATGGTGTTCGAGACGCTGCATTCGGCCGCGGATAAAAATTACGGGGAAAGGAGCGGGAATTATCAGGGTCAGACGGGAATAACGCTTGCGCCGAAGAAATGAACGTTCCTTTGCGGGGATCATTCCTTCGCGATANCNGTCATTCCTTCACGATGTCGAGAACGTACACGCTCATCGTCGGCGAGTACGTCTTAAGCTCGGCCATCCGTTCGACGCGTATCTCATAACCTTCCTTTTTCATTTTATCGGCGAGCCCTTCCGCCGCCGCGCGCGATAACGAGCGTTTGGTTATCATGTGCATGTGCGCCGTGCCGCCTTTTTTAAGATTCGGGAGCGCATCCTTAAGGAAAGAGAAAGCGGTATGAGGAAGGTTCATTATGATACGGTCGGCGGGCGGCAGCTTCTTTATCGCTTCAACGGAATCGCCGCATATCGCAACGATGTTCTTCACTTTGTTCATCTTTATGTTGCGTTCCGCCAGCTTTACGGCGTCCTCGTTGATATCTATCGAATATATCACTGACGGCGTAGCATGTTTTGATATCACCAGCGGGAACGGGGCGACGCCGGCGAACATATCGATTATCACTTCATCATCCTTCACAAGCGACGCTATCCTCATGCGTTCTGCTGAAAGACGGGGGTTGAAGTACGCTTTCCCGGGATCAACGATCATCGTCACTCCGAATTCTTTATGCGTTGTCTCTGACGTTCCGGAGCCGGCTATCATTCTCACATCCCTTATCCTCATATCGCCTTTCACTCCGAGATCGGCCATGACCGCTCTGACGGACGGCGACGTCCTTAACAAAGCGTTTCCTATCGGTTCCGCATACTGCACAAGTTCATCCGGGAATCTCATTATCGCTATGTCGCCTATGACGTCAAACGAATTCGGAAGCATCTCGCGAAGCTCTTCCGGAACGTCCGCTATTTTTCTGTAGTCCGTCTCCTCTCTGCATATTGGTTCCAAGTCCGCGTCTATAACATCGTAATCGCCGAACGTGTCCGTCAGTATGGGAAGCAGGACGCTGTCCTCTTCCGTCCTTATTTTGAATGAGGTACTCAGAAGCCCTGATGATATCAGCCGCCTTCTTGCCGTCTCCCCCGTTTCCTTCGGAACTCTGATGCATAACGCCATTGTTCTGTTTATTGAGACGGGATATATTAATGCGCCGTGCAGCACGGTGAGTTCGGGCGCCGTGAGATGCGTGCCGATGTGATCGAATTTCCACTGAGGCGGCAGTTATATTACATGTAGTGCCAAAATAGATATACGTACGTGACGGTGCGGAATCAAGTGGTAAAAAATGGCAACGCAATCTTTCGATGAGATGATGATCATCGACACACCGGAGAAGGCCAGAAATTTGGAGGCGGCATTCTGGGAAGCCGAGAGGAGAGGGCCCCTTAAGTTCGAAGGCCCGAGCTTTGAAGAACTGCTCAGAAGGGAAGATGAATTTATTAAAAACAATCTGGGTCGGCTGAAAGAGGCCGCCGCTGCCGCGAAGGCCAGACAGATAGAGAGGGGCGAACTTCCGGAAAGCGATGAATAAGCCCTTCTGAAAAACTCTCAGATAGAGAGATGAGCATATTTAGGAGTGAGATAGGTGACCTTAGAACCATACAGACTACATAAACTGATGAACGAACTGAATAAAGATGAACTTTCATCCATGCTATCGGATTTCAAATGTTCCCGTAACAAGGACAGTGAACATTTTTTAAAAAAGATAGCTTTGAAACATGAAGCCAAGGACATTTCACGGACATATCTTATAATAGACGACGAAATGAAGATCAGAGGATATTATACGCTGGCCCTGAAGTGTCTCGGTCTGCAGGATCCCGATCTTGATCCGTCCGTCATAGATTCGATGAACCTGAAGGACGGGATCGCGCAAGCGTATCTTATCGGGCAGCTGGCGAGATCGGATGGCGCAGAGAAAGGACTGGGAAGGAAAATGATAGCCACAGCGCTGGAAAGGTTCTCAGAAGGCAAAGAGATGTTCGGATGCCGTATGGTACGTTTGGACTGCAAGGATGAATTGATCGGATACTACGAATCGTTCGGTTTCCGGCATATCGGAAAGAATTATGAGAAAAACCTCAACCAGATGGCCATATTCGTATGATATGCGGTCGGCGATGATCCGCCGGCCGTTGTGTTATGCGGCCGCGCCGTGTAAATGATTTAAATCAGCTCTCCCATTGCGGTTCATGGGAGAGCTTATCTTCGCCGGCCTCGGCCTCAGCGGAACGGACGGCATGACCGTCAGAGCGTTAAATGCGCTCCGCGGATGCGATATCATATTCGCAGAATTTTACACATCGTCGCTCATTGGAACTGACGTCAGGGATCTTGAAGAAGTGCTCGGAAAGAAAATAACCGTGATGGACAGGGCGCAGGTCGAGGAGGGCGACGTTGTCATCAGAAGCGCAATGACATCGCGCGTCGGTTTTGTGACGGCGGGTGATACGATGGCGGCGACG
>WRNI01000088.1 GCA_009776695.1 Methanomassiliicoccaceae archaeon | reverse complement strand
GTAATGAACATCGCCGGCCGTGATGATATGGTGGCGATGCATGTGGTCATCTCCAAAAAGGATATTTACGATTCTGTGAACACGCTGAAGAAGATGGGCGCCAAAGGTATCCTCACGTTACCGATAGACAGGCTGGTGCCTTAGACATGTCAAGAGAGCGGATGCGCAGCACAACGAGGAACTTTCAGCGTTATTACAATCCTGACGCAAGCGATATGATAAGGATGGACACGAACACCAACGTCCTCGGCTCAAATCCGGCGGCGGCGAAGTTCCTGGCATCTCAGAAGATGAACATAAACGATTATCCCAACACGTACTCGGACGGTCTGAGAGATGCTCTTGCGGAATTGTATTCGATGGAAAGAGAGAACTTCGTTGTCGGTTCAGGTTCGGATGAGATCTTAGACATAACGTTCAAGACGTTCACCGAATGGGATGATAAAGTTGTTGTTCCCGTTCCGTCGTACACGCTTTACGATTACTTCGTGAACATGAACGGCGGTATTGCGGAAAGCGTCGACCTTACGGACGATTTTCAGCTGAGCGTTGATGATATGCTCGCGCCGAAAGGAAAAATGATCATAATGCCGTCGCCGAACAATCCCACGGGAAATTCATTCAGACAGAAGGATATTGAAGAGATTCTTGAAAGGTCCCGCGGTATAGTAATTGTGGATGAGGCATACGGCGAATATTCCGGTTCGTCGATGATCCCGAAGGTCAATGAGTTCGATAATCTCATCGTCATGAGAACATTCTCCAAAGCGTACGCGATGGCCGGTCTGCGCATCGGGTACGGCGTTTCCAATAAGAACGCGGCGGATATGATGAATTGCGTTAAAATTCCGTATTCATTGAATATATTGAGCGAAGGTGCCGCTATAGCCGCTGTCAAAGATCAGGAATTTATCAGAAGGAGCGTTGAACTTGTCAATAAGAATCGCAGACCGTTATCCGACGGTCTTAAGAAATTGGGCTTCGAGCCGTTCCCGTCGGACTCGAATTTCATATTGGCGAAAGCACCCGTAGATCACACTGCGCTCACGGACGGCCTGAAGAAAAAAGGCATCCTGATAAGGGACTTCGGTTCTAAACGCAGGACAGAGAATTGCGTTCGCACAACGGTGGGAACGGAAGAGCTGAACAGCTTGCTTCTTAAGAGCACTGCCGAAGTGCTTAACGAATTACGTATGTGACGTTTGAAAAGTGATATCATGATGATAATACCAGCCGTTGACATTCTGGACCACAACGTTGTTCAGCTCGTAGGCGGTGTCCCCGGGACGGAGAAGATAATTCTCCGCGATCCGGTAGAAGTGGCGGGATCGTGGATAGACAAGGGAGCGAAGGCGCTGCACATCATCGACCTGGACGGCGCGTTCGGAAAGAGCAATAATGTAACGATAATAAAAGAGATCATAAAAAAGTATGACGTTCCGGTGGAGGTCGGCGGCGGTATAAGGGATGAGAGCGTGATCTCAGAACTTCTGAGCGCCGGCGCCGATAAGGTCATCGTAGGCACCAGAGCGATAAAAGAACGGGACTGGCTTATTGATATGGCGTCGAAGTTCCCTGACAGGCTGTTACTGGCGATGGACACCAAAGGCAATGAGATAACCGTAAAGGGATGGCAGGAATGTTCCTCAGTATCCGTTGACGGGATGTTCCGTATCATCAAAGATATTCCGCTAGCGGGCGTGCTGAACACGAACGTTGACGTTGAAGGCCGGGCGGAAGGCATTGATGAGCTGCAGGCCCGGGAATTCATATCAAAGTGCCCGCACCCGGTCATCTCATCCGGAGGCATCACGACGTACGAGGACACGAAAAAACTCTGCGCCGCGGGCGCCGCGGGCGCGGTGGTCGGCGTCTCGATATACACCGGTCTTCTCAGACCGTGGGATTGGAATATACCATGGATAGTTTCTATCTAAATGATATCTTTTTATAAGTAATAGGATATCAGGTATCCTATGAGACACTCGTGTGAGATGATAGTGGTAGACATCCTTCCCGTTGTGAGGAAAGAACTTGCTGTCGAATTGGTAAGAACGTACGGTATGAGAAAGGTGGCCGTTGCCAGGCTGTTCGGGATATCCGGTACCGCCATATCCCAATATGTGCACGGAAGCAGAGGCAACCGTTCGATGCTGGAAAGCAACTCCAATTATGAGGAATTTATGAATGAGATAAAACTGTCAGCGGAAAGGCTTGCATCCAAAAAAAGCGAGCCTGTTGACGAATTGTGCCGTCTTTGCAAGACCGCAAAAAAGATGGGGCTTCTGGCCCACGTGCACGACGAGCTTAAGGAAAAGGGATCGCTGCACAATTGCCCCGAATGCCCGAGGGACGGCGTCGACACCAATAACATATGATACGGCCATCCGGCGGCGGATGCCGCCGGGAACCGTAATAAAACCTTATTATTCAGCAGCTTCTGAGAAATTACTTTATACGAACTCCATGATAATGCCGTGATATTATGAGAGGACGTGCATCAGGGATAGAGCGCAGGACAAAGGAGACGGACATTTCAGTCAACATTGCCATTGACGGTGACGGGCAATACGACGTCAAATGCAATAACATATTTCTGAAGCACATGATAGAGACGTTTTCGAGATACTCGTCCGCTGACATAACGATGAGCGCGAAAGGCGACGACGAGCACCACGTGATCGAGGACGTAGGGTTAACACTGGGCATGGCGCTGAAGGACGCCGTCGGAAAAGATCCTATAGAGCGGATGGCAACGAAGACGGTCGTCATGGACGATGCGATGGTTACTGTATCGATTGATATAGTTGACCGTCCGTATGCGGAGCTGGATTGTCCCGATCCGTTATACCACCACTTCTTCAGAAGCCTCGCGATGTCGTCGGGAATGACGATGCACATACTTGTGATAAGAGGGTTCGACGAGCACCACATCATCGAGGCGTCCGTCAAGGCATTGGGAAAATGTCTGAAGGAAGCGGTCAAAAGAAGGGACAAAGAGCTGAGCACAAAGGACACAGCTTCCGTGAAAGGTGTTTAATGTGACGGTGAAGAAGATAATTCCGTGCCTTGATATGAAGAACGGAAAGGTTGTGAAAGGTATTAAATTCGAGAATGTGAAGGATGTAGGCGACCCTCCGTCGTTCGCGTCAAAATATGAGAATGACGGGGCGGACGAGATCGCGTTCCTTGACATATCCGCTACGGTGGAGGGAAGGCAGACATTGCTCAAAGCGGTCGCGGCCACCGCTTCCGTCATCTCGGTGCCGCTGGCCGTCGGCGGCGGCATAAGATCGAAGAACGACATGGAAGAGGTTATAAACGCGGGTGCTTCGAAGGTGTCGATAAATTCCGCGGCGGTTCTGGATCCGAATGTCGTAAGAGAATGCGCGGACGCGTTCGGTTCTGAGCGTTTAATAATTGCGATCGATGCCAAGCTCGACGGAGATAAGTGGATCGTATACACGCACGGCGGCATGCGGTCCGCCGGGATCGACGCGGTGGAATGGGCAAAGAAGGCCGAGGAACTGGGTGCGGGTGAGATATTGCTGACGTCGATCGACGCGGACGGCGAGAAGAGCGGTTACGATGTGCCGTTAACAGCGGCTGTCGCCGATGCCGTGAAGATACCCGTGACGGCGTCCGGCGGCTGCGGGTCCGTTGAGCACATATATGACGTATTGACAAGAACAAAGGCGGCGTCGGCGCTGGCCGCCTCGATATTCCATTATAACGAGTACACAGTGGCGGACGTGAAAAAGTATCTCCGTGAGAGAGGGGTGAACGTGCGTTGCTGAAGTATGATGAGAACGGTCTGATAACGGTGGTCGTTCAAGATCACGCGACAAGCGAAGTTCTGATGGTGGCATGGGCAAACGACGAGGCTGTCGAGCTCATGAAGAGCACAGGATATACGCACTTCTGGTCAAGAAGCCGTAAAAAGCTTTGGAAGAAGGGCGAAGAATCAGGGAACGTTCAAAAAATAGTGTCAATGCAGACCGACTGCGATAACGATACGATGCTCGTACGCGTTGAACAGACGGGCGTGGCATGCCACACAGGTTCCGCGTCATGTTTTAACGAACTGATATACGGAAGCATTGACGGAACGTCGGCGATACTGCCTGAACTGAAAAGAGTTCTGCGTTCGCGTCTGGAAGAACCGGTACCTGACAGCTATACGTGCAAGCTTTTCAGCGATGAGAACAAGATGTGCAAGAAAATAGTCGAAGAGGCCGGAGAATTCACGCTCTCGATAAAGGACGGCGACGAAAAAGAAATGGCATGGGAGCTTGCCGATCTTATTTACCATACAATGGTGGCAATAGAAAAGACCGGCCTTCCGATGAAAAAGGTGTACGAAAAACTTTCGGAGAGGAGAAAATGAGAATAGACCTTCACACTCATACGATACTGAGCGACGGCGAACTGACGCCTTCGGAGCTTGTCCGCAGGGCAATGGTACTTGGTCACGATGCGATAGCGATAACCGATCACGTCGATATGACGAATGTCGATCTCGTCGTTCCCGCCATATTGAAGGCGGCAGAGCTCGGCGAAGATTACATACGGACGA
>WRNI01000087.1 GCA_009776695.1 Methanomassiliicoccaceae archaeon | reverse complement strand
GTTCACATCGACCGTTCCGTAACCCAGTGTCCTGTAATGTATTATGAAATCCGACTGATATTCCATATCGTACATCCATGTATGACCGTCACTGACAGGATTGAACTGCCTTGTGGTCTCGGTCCAGTCTGCGAGGTTGATCCCTCCCGCAAGTTCTGTCGCATTGTAATAGTCGGAAGGCAGACCGCTGACGTAATTCGTCATGGTAACGCTCATCGTCGTTACCCGTTCGCTCTGGGGTATCGTATCGATCCTGTCCCTCAGTATATCGAAGATCGTGTCGCAGAACGCAACGTATTTCTGAGATTCGCTTTCGAGACCGAGCATGAATCCTATCGTCAGTGCCCCGGCCAAGGATTCCGCTCCGTCGGCCGCCGCGATCCTGATGACGTTTATCCCTATGTCCTCGAATTGTTTTTGGTTCTGGAGATATGATGCGCTGTCCAGTGTGATTATGGCGTCGAACATACCGTTTTCGCTGATGAACTGCGTGACCTGTTCGAACGTGGCATTGAAGACACTGTCGCTTATAGCGGTCTTGGGTATGATGTCCGAATACAGGGTCGCGTCCACCGTCCCGCCGCATCTGCAAACGATCTTGTCGGCCGCCCCGACGAGCTTGGCCGTTGCCAGAACGTTCGTTCCCACGACGCAGATGGTATCAAGCGGATACATGAACGAGCCCACAAAAAAATCACCGGCGTAAGGATACAGGTAGAACACCTCCATTTTCGCAGGCGTTCCTCCGTCCTTGATCTTCTGGCTGTTCTCGATCATTTTTCTTACGAAATCTATGTCCTTCTCATCAACGGCCCCGTCCTGATTGGCGTCCGCCAGGGGAGTGGGGGCCACATCTCCTCCTATTATTGCCTCGAGATAAGTGATATCGTTATCGTCCAGATAATCGTCGCCGTTCGCATTCCCGAATATCATCAATCGGCCTCTGTCATCGTAATTGGGGGCAGGGTCGTCCTGCATCATAATGTACAATACAGCAGCAACTCCCGCGGTAGTGACCGCGACGGCCGCTATGATCGCAATGATCTTCATACTTATCATTTTATCACTTGGATATATAATCCAACCTCTATATTGCGTGTCCATCTATAAAAACAATTGGATATATCATCCAACTAACCGAAAGCTTAGATCTGACACGCCCGGGACATTAAAGAAGGAAGCGCCGAACGGGATGTGCCGTGCAGAAAATTATTGCACATCCGTGTCATCATCATTGTCATCGCGCTCATTGAGAAAAATTTTGCCATATCTTTCGGAAGGCACCTCTTTAAAAAATATAAAGCACGCAGAGACCACCACGACGAGGGTCATGACCGAAGAGAGCAACAGCATGATCAGCATAACGCCGGACTCGTTTGACGGATCTCTGTTCATTATGTTGATACAAAGGACGAAACCGAGCACCAGGAACAATAATGTCGCCGATATCACTGCGGCTCTGAGCTTTCCGTTCATTTGGACCTTCTCCTTTTTCGGGGGATGGGTTCCGGACACGGTATATCCAGTTCTTTCAGCCTGGCCGCTGCGTCCACGTTGCCTTTGGACGCCGCCTGCTTGTAGAGCTCGGTCGATCTTTTCATGTCTGTGCCTTCCGTCAGCGATGCAAGCAGAACTGCGGCCTTTGAATATCCTTCGGCGGCGGAAACATTCAGAAGGCACATTGCCTTGTCACGGTCCCTCGCGACGCCGTCCCCTGCAAGATATTGCCTGGCGAGATAAAACTTCGCCCTCGGCGAACCGGACTCGGCGAACATGTATGCTGCCGTCACCGGGTCCTTCCCGATGCCTTCCCCTTCCAGCAGCATGATCCCGAGATTTGTCTGCCCCCTTGAGTAACCGTTGACCGCCGACATTGAGAACCATTTCACGGCCTCCGCCGGATCTTTGGGAACGCCGTTCCCGTAATGGTACATCACGCCTATGTTGCATTGGGCCTTCGGATTCCCGGCCTTTGCCGACCTCGTGTACCATTCCGCGGCGGTCCTTTTGTCCGTGCCGACGTGAATGCCCACAGCATGTATGTAACCGAGGTTCCTCATTGCGCGGTGATCGCCGAGCTCCGCGGCCTTGTTGAAAAGGGACACGGCCGTGTCCCTTTCCTCCGCGGTCCCGTTGTCAAGATACATCACGCCGAGACAGACCATGGCCTCGGTGCACCCCTTTTCCGCAAGCTCCGTCAGAGCGTCTTTTGCATGAACGGTATCTTTGCAGATCAATGCGCGGACATCCCGGAACGCATTGCGTACCGTCTCGTCCTTATGACCGGACCTGACAGGAAGGTCCATCATATTGATCACGCGCCCCTGCCGCTGCGCTCCGGCGGCGGTCTGTTCGAATTTTCAGAACGGCCGCGATCGCCGGCGGGACGGCGACCGTTACAAATGGAGGTATGGCCGAAACCTGTTAAGCAAGGATCGCCTGAATCTGATGCCGATCGCCGCCGGAGGCACGGGACGGATATGATCGGCGGTAATGAAGTGACGGTGGGAATCACTGCCGTTGCACCCGATAATGAGTCCGCCTTGTTATCCATCATTGTGCCTCCAGTGGTTGGATGTATAATCCATTATATCTATTTTGTTGATATAACGAACATATGACACGAACAGAAAAGGATTTCTTTTTTATTATGTGTGCGCATTGCTCCATGATGGACGCCCCGTACGAATATCCGATAGCCGTCGAAGGTCTGAAAAAGACGTTCAGGTCTTCCAAGAGGTCCGGTCTTCCGGACAAGGTGGCGGTGGATGATATATCGTTCAGCGTGAAAAAAGGAGAGATATTCGGCCTTCTCGGTCCCAACGGTGCGGGAAAGACAACGACGATCAAAATGCTCGCCACGCTTCTCATACCTGATTCCGGAAAGGTACGGATACTCGGGATCGACGCCGTCGAAGGTAATGAAAGAGCAATACGCGAACGCATAAATCTTGTCTCCGGCGGGGAAAGGGGATTGTATTACCGTCTTACCGGACGCCAGAACCTGAAATTCTTTTCCAATCTCTATAACATTGAGAAGAATAAGCAGAACGAACTCATAGAGAAATTGCTGGAGACGGTAAGGTTAACAGACGCCGCCGACATTAAAGTTGAGGATTACTCGAGAGGGATGAAACAGCGCATGCATATCGCCAGGGCGCTTGTGAACAGGCCCGAGGTGCTTTATCTCGATGAACCGACGATAGGTCTCGATCCCGAGATCGCAAGGGATGTGCGTTCGTTAGTGAAACAGCTCGCCGCCTCGGGAACAACGATAATGCTTACCACGCATTACATGTTCGAAGCGGAAGAATTATGCGACCGCATAATGATAATCTCCAACGGACGTTCCGTAGGATACGGAACGGTCGCCGAACTTAAACGTCTGATACCCGATGCCAACGTCATCGAGATCGTTACGGACAGCGATCCTCATGAAACGGTATCAAAACTTTCCTCGGAGCACAGAATAATCCACATAAGCACCGAGCGCATCGGCGGAAGGTACTGCACACGCGCGCAACTGAAAGATCGCACCGACATGCTGTCGGAATTCGACACATTGTTCTATGAGCACGGGATAAGAAAGATAAGTTACGATGAGCCGACGCTTGAGGATATCTATCTCTCACTGGTGAGCGCCGATGACAGCGTCGACATTACACCTGCCGTTGGTGGGCACTGATGAATTTTAAAGCTGTTGCGTCATCGTTCAAACAGCAGGCGATACAGTTCCTTGCGGATCCGCAATGGATAATTCCGTCGATAATAGCGCCGTTCATGTTCACCGTCGTCGCGTTGTATATGTACGGTGACGCGGACGGCCCCATTGTTCTGACGGCCGTTCTCGGCGGCGGCGTCCTCGGAATGTGGGGCAACATGCTCTTTACGTCGGGATATACGATAACGTACGACAGATATAACGGAACGATAGAACCGATAATGCTGACGCCCACGCATCTGATAGATGTGATCGCGGGGCGTTCGATATGGAACACTTTGATCGGGCTGGTGAATGCGCTCCTTGTGTTCGTGTTCGCGGAATTGGTGCTCGGGGTGGGCGTCAGCGTATCGGAACCGCTGATATTCTTCCCCATGCTTTTAATGACGCTGTTCTCGCTTGCGTCGATCGGTCTGATGTTATCGGCGCTCTTCGTTCTGACGAGGGCGTCGTTCGTTGTGATGACGATACTCGAATTTCCGATCTATGTGTTCTCGGGCGCGCTCTTCCCGGTGAGCGTGCTCGGATCGTTCCAGTCGATATCATACGTACTGGCGCCGTCATGGGGCGTCGACGCGATGAAGACGGCCGCCGTTCACGGTTATGAAAGTATGACCTCATTCGGCATTTACTTTGACGTTATCATGATGCTACTGCTGATGGCAATTTACATTGCATCGGCATTCCTTTTGTTCAGAGTGATAGAAAGAAACATACGCGAGAGCGGGGCGCTGGTGAGATACTGATGTCGTTCGTTTCCGAGAGGGTCAGGATAATAAAAGCGTCCGTTGTGCTTTCCGTTCACGATACGTTCACAACGATACGCCCTGCGCTGTGGCTTCTGCAGATAATTTTGCCTTCTGTTTTTGCGATGTACTTCTTCTATATGATAGCCGGCGTCGCCAACGCCGATCAGGATTTC
>WRNI01000086.1 GCA_009776695.1 Methanomassiliicoccaceae archaeon | reverse complement strand
ATTGACACGCAGACCTTTTTTAAAGTCGTCCCATGCTTCCTGAGCATCTGTCATGCGTTAAGGATTTTAGAATACCGAATATAAATGTTAATGCGATTTTGCAAAAAAATGTCATTTTTTAAATGATATTGAGGGGTTTGAGAGGATGGGCGCATCGTTCAGATGCACTTAATAACCTTCTCTCATACGATCGTAGAATCTCGCCCTGCTTTCTACCTCCTCTTCGGTGAAATTTGGATAAATCTCTCTGACACGAGCCTTAAGATGGTCGAACTCTTCCGGCGTTAGTACCCTATAATGTGGGGAGGATTTCTTTTCCACAGCGTTCTCTTTCATGTTCGTCACCTTTGATGTACGTATTGTTCTGAATGCGCTCAGTAACCGCCGCCCATGCGAACAAAGAACCGTGCCCTTCTCTCTACGTCCTCTTCGGTGAAGTCAGGATGTTTCTCTCTGATATATGTTTTATATCCTTCAAATTCTTCATCCGTTACGAAGTGATAATCGCTTGTTGCACTCTTCTTTGCGTCATCGTCTTTCATTTTGTTCACGTCTGGGTTTGTTTCAACTACATCTACGAATACTTCGGGATATTTATCCTTAATCACAACTTTGGTTATTTTGAAGCTGGTTTCGTTCGTCAGCAGTATTTCATTCTCCCGACCGTTCTGCTGATTCTGTCGTCAATAACAATTCATCTGCGGTCTCAGAGCATCCTGCCTTTCAAAGAACAGGCATTCGCTCATACAAGAAGGAATGCGACGACCATGCCGATGACGGTTATCGCTATCAGTATTAGAGCGATGACCGCGTATGCGCGTTCGCGATTCACCGAAAGAGAAGTGAACGATACGAGCATGCCTGCGAACGGCGTGAGAACGATGATCAGTATGCCCGCCGTCATCATCGTATCGCTGTGCGATATGTCGGCAAGGTGCGCCATAAGCCCCATGGCAACGATAATGATGCCGATGACCGAACCGTATCTCAGAACGAACGATGTGCTGTTCTCTAAATTCATAGGAAGCCTCCCGCGTTCAGTAACATCACCGATGCCAAGAATATCAGCAGTATCGAAAAATACCGTCTCATTGAAGATGCGTCTATCATCGTAAGTATGCGCAGTCCGATGAGAGAACCTATGAACGCGCCTATCACGACGACCGCGGCCGTCTCTATGTCAAGTATGCCGCCCAGCAGATAGACAACGGCGCCGCTGAACGCGGTTATTCCGATGACGTAGCTGCTTGTTGCCGTTGCGGCTTTCATCGGAATGTGCATATGAACATTCATCACCGGTATCTTTATCGTCCCACCGCCGACACCGGACAGTGCTGATGTTATGCCTGCGGCAAGGAAACCTATCATTCCCGTTCTGACGTTACGGACGCCGTATTGTATGTCCTCGTTCGTTTTAGTGTCATGGTATGTGAACCGTTCCTCTCTGTCCGCGGTATCACGCACGCCGTTGCCGTCCGATGTACCGTCTGACGCATTGCCCGGCGTACTGTCTGACGTATCATCCGGCGTTATAACACGTTCGGGACGCATGAACATGTATATTGCGCTGTATATCAGCACTATCGCAAATGATACGGCGATGACCCACGAGCTCACGTACAACGCAATTATGGCACCGATTATCGCCCCCGTTGCCGCCGCCGTTTCCAGTTTAAGACCGATACGTACGTTCGCGGTCCTGCTCTTAATGAGCGATGAGGCGCTCACCGCCGATATTGCCACGATAGCCACGAGACTCACGGCGGCCGCGTCCTTCGCCGTCATTCCGTAAAGTATCGTGAGAACGGGAACAATAATTATCCCTCCGCCCAGTCCGAACAGTGAACCTATCAGCCCGGCGGTCATCGCGATCACGATGAGACCGAGCATAAAGACCGCGTCCATGTGTTAACGTTATATCACGCATGTAATAATCATTTCCGAACGACAGCGTTATTACTGTGCTCTTTTTATCCATCGCTGTGCCAACGTTACTGATACGGTATTCGGAGATAGGCCTGAAGAGCAAGCCCGTCAGAAAAAGGTTCGAGATGAATCTTAAGGACAACATAATGAGGATGCTCGTTAACGATAAGATTGAATCATTGGTGACATCGGACGGTTCAAGGCTGTACGTGGTGACCGATAATGTTAACGACGCGGTAAGGTCATTGAAACGTGTTTTCGGAATATCTTCGATCTCCGTAGCGGAGATATGCGGCTCCGGTATCGAGGAGATATGCGCCAGGGCCGCGGAATATTCCGTGACGAGGATAAAGAAAGGGCAAAGCTTCGCCGTACGGGCAAGAAGAGAGGGAACGCACACGTACACGAGCATGGAACTCGGTAAGGAGGCGGGATCGGCGATATTCCTGGCGAACGACGGCGTCAAAGTTAATTTAACGAACCCTGACGTGACGTTCTTCATTGAAGTAAGGAACAACAAGGCGTTCATCTTCTCTTCGTATGTGCGCGCTCATGCGGGACTTCCGCTGGGAAGTCAGGGGAAGGTCTTCGCGTACGTTGACGATGAACGCAGCCTTCTCGCTGCGTGGTTAATGATGAAGAGAGGGTGCAGAGCGATCGTCAGCGGTAACTACGGAACAGATGTTCTGAGGGCATTCGACCCTTCGCTTAAGGTCGTGAGCGAAGATGAGCCGCCGTACCGTAAAGATATACTCGGTGTTGTTCTCGGCACTTCGCTGAATGATCTGAACGATACCGACGTTTCCGAGTACGGCGTTCCCGTGTATTTCCCGACGATCGGCATGAGCGATGACGAAGTGTCCGATATGCTGAATATCATACGTTCTGAGATATGACCGCTTACAGATCTTTACGGTCGGGACCGTAAAACTATTTCGATCTGCGATCACTCTTCTTTCTCAACGGTCGCATCGGGAGCGTTCTTCCCGATGCTCAGGATGCCGTTCTTGCATGCCGCCTTCGTTGTGTATCCCTGTGACGATAAGATATTCTCGCCGTTGGACGCCTTCAGTCGGAATCTGTACTCGCCCGCTTTATCAAGATACAATTCGTACTTCGGGTTCGTCTGCGGTTCGGACTTCTGTAACGTTTGGTCCTCGATCTTTGCGTTGCAGTTCTTCCGTATGCTCTCGACTCCCGCCTTGCACGACGACAGTGACGAATACACCTGCGATGTGCAGACGGTCTGCATGTTGCTCGCCTTCAGATGGAAGACGAAGCCTGTGTTTGTTTTCTTAAGTATGAACTTTCCCATGTGGGTCCCCCGTATATGAATGGGCTTCGTCGGTTTATATATTTATAGTAGTTTTTGTGAAAATCACGGGCAAAAAAGGGGAACGGAAAAGAAGGAATGAAAAATTGTTTGCGGGAAAAGGTTTGAACAGGGAATTTACTTTCCCCTGCGGTCGTTCGCCTTTATCGACGGCCTGATCTTCTCGGCGCCCTTGCCCTTGTTGTGAAGACCTCTTCCGCGCTGACCGGCGGACGTCTTTCCGCGGTACACGCGACCGCTCTGCGCCGGATCGCAGATCCAGTTGATCTTCGGATCGGCTTTGATAACGGAGTGATGCGGATCCACGAGTATGACCTCGTACCACTCGTACTGTCCGTCCATTCCGACCCAGTATGAATTGAGAACTTCCAGGTTGGGGTATCTCTTCTGTGCTCTTTCCTCAGCGAGTCTCTGCAGACTTTTGCCGACGGTTATCTTGGTGATACCCTTTCTCTTGGCGCGACGTCCGCCCTTTATCGTTCTCTTGCGGAACGTTCCTTTTCTTACGCGTCCGCGGACGATGACGTATCCCTGTTTCGCTTTGTAACCGAGGTTCCTCGCCCTGTCGAGACGCGTAGGTCTTTCGACGCGGCAGAAGTTCTCCTCTCTTCTCCAGAGATATCTCCTTTCCTTGTTCAGCTCTTTCAAATAACTCTTCTCAGGATCCTTCCAGGCGTCCGCGATGTACCTGTACATGCTTTTTCCCTTAACAGGTGCGGCGCCCTCTTCTTTATTATCTGCCATTTAGATCACCTTTCCGGATTCACCCCTTCGGGGCACATCTCCGTCCGCAATGCAATTTCATTGCGCGCGACCGCATATAATTGACGGGTATATAAGCTTTTAATGATGCCCGTGCACGCCCGTTAACGGAGAACATGCCCGCCGCCCGCCCGGGGCGGCGGCGTATACGGGTGTTCGCCGATGTTATATTAACGCAGATTTATACGATTAAATTAAATACATTGGCAGTATCCAAAAACTATTTCTGCGAAAAGATTTAATATAATGATAAGTAAAGTTAAATATTCTTCCGCCGATAACTCGGCGGACATTCCAAAACGCTGAGGAAAGGTGTGATAAAATGGCAGCAGCAGGACCGATATCGGTATTCGAGGCATACGACAGATTCCAGAACGGCAGGAAGGTGCGCGAGGACACATGGAATCATACGATCGTTCCGAATAATGCCGCTGCTCTCAAAGATAAATACCGGCTGAATTTCGGAAAGAGCATAATTCCCGAGGACCGTGACATATGCGATCGCTTGTTCGAAGCGGGCGTCGAGATGCTTGTGATGACGGGATTCTTCAATCCCGATATCAGCAAAGTGATGAACGTTACCGAATCGGAGGTGTTCGAAGGTCTGAAAAAGGCTACGCCGAGACTCAGGCTGGGCAGCGGAAGGGACGAGGTGATATGCGCCCGCCGGCGCGGCAACAGTTCCATAAGACCGATAATTCAGGGAGGGCCCACCGGCACGCAGGTATCGGAGGACATGATCGTCACGATGATGCAGGCGTATGCGCAGGAGGCGCTCGTCGATTCGCTGGCGGGC
>WRNI01000085.1 GCA_009776695.1 Methanomassiliicoccaceae archaeon | reverse complement strand
ACACAAACGCCACCGACGCGGCGGACTGGCTTGTGCGGAAGGGCGTGGCATTCAGAGAAGCGCATGAGATTGTCGGAAAACTGGTGCTCCTTGCCATTGACAGGAACGTGAGACTTGATGAGCTGACCGTCGCGGACCTCAGAACTGTCTCGGACGTGTTCGATGATTCGTTCTATGACGCCGTCTCCGTGGAGGCCTGCGTTAGCGCGAGGAACATTGAAGGAGGGCCTTCCGAGGCCGCGGTTGCGAAGGCCGTCAAAAAAGCGGAAAGATATCTACGCAGCCTGCAATAAAGAACAACGACGCGGCAATTACGGCGGTCACATTTCCGGTATGTCGTTGTTGACCGTCTTGTACTGGACGCCCGACGCAGATAACATTTCGCTTATCCTTTCGCCCACGCGTGCCACGTCCACGCCTTTCCCCACCGCTTTGATGTAAAATTCTTTCTTATCCATCGGGAACACGAGCCTCATCTTCCCTTTGCGGTTGTAGCCTTCCGGTTTCATGTTCCTTTCAAGGTCGGCGGTGTTCAGCTCGATGAACATCATCAGTATTTCCTCATCCTCGGGCATCTGATCCGTCTCCATCAGGAACATTTTCAGTATGTCAGGGAACGCCGGCGCCAGATCCTTGTAGGGTGTCTTTCCGCCGAGCACGAAGTGAACGCTGCTTACCTTCATCGATTTACGCTAAAGTTGTTACCGTATTTATCTGTGCGTATACGGTATCCCCGGCATTCTGCGCGTAAAATGTGCGATATCCGTTCCCTGTTCCGTGATATGGCACCTTACGGCCGCGTGCCGAACGATGATGCTATTAATCTCTTCGACGATACGTGGCGTTATGAAGTGCGCACTGTCAATTGCCGGTTCTGATCCCATAGGCGGCGCCGGCATTCAAGCGGATATAAAAGCGATGGCGTCGCTCGGCGTTCATCCGCATACCGTTATCACGGCGGTGACCGCACAGAACACTTCGTCCGTCATCTCAATAATGCCCGTTCCGTGCAAAATGATCGAAGAACAGCTTGATGCCGTGTTCTCCGATTCCGACGTGCGGTCTGTGAAAACGGGAATGTTATACAGTTCCGAGATAGTTGACGTTGTTGTCGATCATCTCTGCGACCGTACCATGCCGATCGTTGTCGATCCCGTCATGGTCGCCGGCGTGGGCGACAGCCTCGCGGCGGATGACCTCGTTGATTCGATAAGACGCGACCTTATGCCGATATGCGATCTCATAACGCCGAACAAACAGGAGGCGGAGGCGATCTCGGGCATTGCGATAAGGAATGAGGATGACGCGATGCGCGCATGCGAACTCATGGGCAAAGAGGGAACTTCCGTTTACCTGAAAGGGGGGCACATTGAGTCCGCGACCGTTATTGATACGTTATATCACGCGGCGGAATTCAAAAGATTCGAATACCCGCGGCTTGAAAGGGCAGGGCACGGAGGCGGGTGCACATTATCCGCTTACATTACGGCGGGCCTTGCGAAAGGCACCGACATGATAAACTCGATAATCAACGCGCGTGACATGATACAGCGTTCTATATCATCGATGTACAACGTCGGCAAAGGTAACAAGATCGTCAATTCCGCGGTGAACATAAGGCCGGCGTACAGCACCGGAGATATAACCGACGGTATGGACGCCATGGTTGACAGTATTCTCAAAATGGTGCCGGCATCATGGGTCTCGCCCATCGGGATGAACATTGCCTACGCAACCGTCAACGCAAAGGAGGTGCACGACGTCGCCGCCGTTGACGGAAAGATAACGATAATCGGCGGACGGCCTGCGAGAGCTGGACCTATAAGATTCGGCGCCGCCGAACATATATCGTACATGATACTGGCGGCGATGAGATATGACAGCGACATCAGGGCAGCTATGGACCTGCAGTATGATGACGATCTTCTTGACGTTATGGAAGAGGTCGGTATGACGATCACATGCGTCGACCGCGACAGATATCCGGATGCGAGGCTCGGCGAGTTAACCGGATTTGCGATACGCGACCTCGGTTCGGTGCCCGATGTCATATACGATATGGGCACATACAAAAGAGGGCCTATGATAAGAATACTTGCGAGGGACCTGAAAGATCTTAAGGAAAAGATAGAGCAGGTCGTCTGATCTTAAAAATTGGTAAAAGTAAGTTGTTTACTGGTAGTCGACGAACGTTATCTCAAAGTATAACGTCATACCCGTTCTTTCGTCCGTGCTCTTTGTCGTGAAACCGGTCGGGGTGACCTCTGTGACATAATATGTCTGCCCGTCGTACTTGAACTGCACCAGCTTGTCCTCGTAATCAACGAAATCGAATGCCACATCGAAATTTGCCGCCGGAAGGCCGGTGACGGTCGCTTTAAGACTGCCGTCCGTGTTCTCGTACGCTTTGTTCTCCACCAGATGGGTCACCGTAACGATACCGTTGGAATCGCAGACCGCGTTGGCCTTCCACCCGTACGGGTGTTCGAGATCGGCGTATGAACCGACATAAACGTAATCAAGACCGAATGTTGCCTTGAAGGTGTCGACGGACATCGTCTCCACAACGTCGAACTGCATCGTCTTCCCCCATACCTTGTTCTTGGCCGCCGGTACAACGCCGTATGCATTCTCTATTTCAATGCGCGCCTTGTCACCGGGTTTCATTCCTATGAGAACGTTCTCAAAATCCTTGAGAGCCCCGCCGCTGCCTATCGTCACATTGAACGGCACGTAAGCGCTCTCCGCTCTCTGGGTGAACTCCCAGCTGAAGTCGTACGGGCTTCCTTCGTCATCATAGTATTTGGCGAAGGACCACATGGACGTGTCGAATATCTGGCTTCCGTCTTCGTCATACCATCCGTAGTAGCTGCCGACGTAGTTCACCTTGACAGCGTTGCCGTACTTCGCCGGTTCTTTCGCTTCCGAAGCGAACTGACCGTAAACATAACCGCTTATCACCACGACGAACGCCACTGCCAGAACGATCGTGCCTATCATCAGAATAGGGTCCCTTCCCTTCCTGCGGGGAGTCTCAGCATCCTCTGCCATTGTTCAACCTTAATGGTCGCAACGACTGTGTGTTATAAAATCTTTGCTTCATACTAATGCGTCTTATTTTAATAACACCTCGGCGATGTACGGAAAGCGCTGCCCGTCGGGGGAGCGCAATAATGGATATGATCGCATGAGAACGCTGTACATCCACGCCGATTCGATGGAGTTCGAATCAAAGAAGAAGACGCCTGTCGCCGAAGAGATAGATGACAATATGCACAACGGTAAAATGGAGGAGGTGCTCGTGGTCTTCGTCACCGTGGAGAAGGATGATGAGGATAAAAAATCACAAATATCCTCCGAGGCCGCCGGCGATATCCTTGATACTATGGAACGTGTCGGCGCGGAACGTGTGATGATATATCCGTACGCGCACCTGAGCAGCGACCTCGCCGGACCGAAGGCATGCCTGGACATTCTGAAACTGATGGAGAATGCGATAAAGGCCAAAGGCACCGAAGTGATAAGAGCACCTTTCGGATGGTACAAATCGTTCAGCATAAAATGTAAAGGACATCCGCTCTCCGAGCTTTCCCGTGACTTCAAAGGAAAAGAAACAAAACAGGAGAGCAAAGGCGATGAGACATTCTTCATCCTGACACAGGACGGCAAAGAGATCCAGATAAAAGATTTCAAGAAAGGGACGCCGTGCATGATGGAAATGATCGCCAAGGAAGCGCTCGGAAAGGAGAACGAGCCTTTGAAAGGCGATCCGGATTATCTGAGATTGTGCAGGAAGTTCGGCATTCAGTGGGAATCGATGAGCGACGTCGGCCACATGTGCCTGACGCCGCACGGGGCATTGATGTTCGATCTCGTCTCTGATTATGCGACTCAGATAGTGAACGACACGGACGTTCCCGTCTACATGGTGAAAGGAACGAACATGTTCTCTCTGGACGAGCCCGCTGTCAGAGAGCATGCGGATCTCTTCGGCGACCGCCTTTATACGATAGACACGGGAAAGAAATCGTTCATCCTGAGGTATGCGGCCTGTCATCAGCAGTTCGCCATGATGCGCAGCTGGAACATAAGTTACAAACAGTTACCCTTCGGAGCGTTCGAGGTGGCCGATTCGTACCGTCTCGAACAGTCGGGAGAGACGATGTTATGCTTCCGCACGAGAAGACTGAACATGCCCGATCTTCACGTCATCTGTAAGGACGAGATCAACGCGAGGGACAACTTCAAGGTGCTGGACGCAAGAATTTACGAAGAGATCGAAGCGCTGGGCCGGGAATACGATATGCTCGTTAATTTCTCGTCAAAAAAAGCATATGAGGAGAACAAGGACCTGATATTGGACCTGTGCAAAAAGCACGGCCGTCCGGCGCTGATACACTTCTATCCCGAGGGCATCAATTATTATTGGACGGTCAACATAGAATATCACATCATAGATCAGATGAACAGGGCCAGGGAGATAGGCACCGTTCAGATCGATATCGGCAACGCGAAAAGGTTCGGAATAACGTATGCGGACGAGAACGGCGAGAAACAAAATCCGGTGATACTGCACACCGCGATCATCGGAACAATAGAAAGATATCTGTACACGCTGCTTGACACTGCCGTCGGCATTGAGAAGAAGGGCGTTCCGGGATATCTGCCGGTATGGATAAATCCTGAACAGATACGTCTGATGCCGGTGTCCGACGTACATCTGGAAAAGACGGTGAAGATCGCCAAAGAGCTTATGTCAAGGGGCATACGCGTCTCGGTGGACGATACTGACGCTACGGTAGGCAAAAAAGTGAGACGTTCAAAACAGGACTGGTGCTCTTA
>WRNI01000084.1 GCA_009776695.1 Methanomassiliicoccaceae archaeon | reverse complement strand
CGCCGAACCGCCGTCACCGCCGTAACCGCCGTCGCCATCACGGTCGCCGCCCTGGCCGCCGCCGAAGACATAAAAGGTGAACGTTCTTGCTAACGTTTCGCCTCTCATGTCTACCCAGAACCATACCACAGCGCCGTTGCCGCCGCTTCCACCGTCGCCACCGCCCGCGCCATCATAGCCCGGTTGGCCCGCACCGCCTGCCAGTTCGATCTCATAGATCAGTCCCGGCTGCAACTCGAATTCACCGGTGCCCAAAGTCACGGGACCTATCTCTCTTATTATATCTGCCCAAGGAGAAACGTCCAGGTCGCCCGGAGCACCTATAACTGCTTTGTCGGACCCGGAATCACCTCCCCCATTGCCTAACATTCCTGCTCCCAGGAACGCAGCGAGAACGAGAGCGAAGGAAACGAAAAGGACCGCTTTCTTTTTAGCGGAACTCAATCCCCTCCCCTCTTTCCCGTCGTGCTTTCCCGGAGTTGCTTTACTTGTTTTCATATACAAACTCCCCTAGTTTTTTTCTAGCTAAAGGTGAACCTATCTATTTTTCGACAGGTATACCTGCGTAAGGTATGGAAATATATTATATTAAAATATAGCGGGCGTAAAATATATCCTATATTATTTATTCCTAGTCCCCGTATTATATTGCACGTTAACGAAATCATCCCGTTCTGTTCGCCTTCGGAAGAACATCATTCCTGTAACGCCGTAAGGTGCTGGCCATCCCTTCCATGAGACCGCCGGGAACGCCTATCATAAGCTCGTCCGGTCTGAGATCCGTTTTCTTCCTGCATCCCATGCACCCTAACGATATGTTCGGCGCTCCCGTCACGACGGGCGTTGCCGTCGCGTCCACGCACGCGGCCTGGAACGGTGCTGTCGTGTATGATACGCGTCCTCCTTTTTCCGCTGTATACAGCGGCGAGAACCAATAGATGCGTTCCGGTATGTCCGCGAATATCACAACGTCTGGAACAAAGTTCGCATCTTTTAAAGGACATACTACCGTTCCCTTCGTCCTGAACGGTATAGATGCGCCTTCGTCTATCATCTTCTTCGTTGCGCCGACATTATTGTGAATGCCCTGTGAGAAATGGAACTCTCCGGATGCCACCTTCTCCGGACGGGGCATCATTCCGATGACCGCTGCGCCCACATTGCACATATGCGCGTCCAACGGCATCATGAACCTGTTACCGTGACGGGCCTGCATAACGGACTGACAATAGCTTAACTGCTTCTCCGGTACAGGATATCCCTGCGGGAATTCTTCATTCTCCTTCACAAGTTTGACCGCCACGGGCTCATATCTCAGTTCGAGTATCTCTTTGAATGTCTTCGACATCTCTTCGTTCTTTTCCAGTACGGTTGTCATGAACATCGTTACGTTATCGTACAACATATAATTTGTGTGATAACTATTGTTCAGACATACTGGATAATATGATTTTTTTATGAAAAAAGCTGAAACTGTTTGCGCGAATATCGCACGCCATCGAGTGCGGTGTGCGCCTTCGGATCTGCGCCCCCAGATCTGCACTTTCGGATCCGTACTTTCAGATCGGCGGAATGGTGCACTTTCAGATCTGTACTTCCAGGTCCTTGAAATGATAGACCTTCAGAGGACAGTTCATCTCGCACGCTTTGCACGCCGTCCCTAAACAAAGATCTGAGCGGACGCATATCTCGTTCGCATCCTTCGTCCTCGTTACCTTCAGCGCATCCTCGGGACATTGTTTCTCGCACTTTCCGCATCCGTTGCATCCCGTGAACCGTCCGTACATCTTCATGCCAACGTCCTCTAATGAATAGAATCCTCTGCCTATCTCGGGAATATCGCTTTTCACCACTCTTACAACTTTTGACGGAACTTTCAGTTCCGGCAACGCGGCTATTCCGTATAACTGTATCATGTCGTTGTACATCTCCATCGACATGCCCTCGGTCCAGTACGCAAGTTCAAGAACATACATATCTTCGAATACTTTGTTGCCGGCGAACATTATGTGGTTCGCCGATATTGAATCGGCGACCGACTGCATCCTGTCCAGCGTATCGTTATTGCTTATCAGCTCGTGGGCCATCATTAACGACGTATTTCCCAGCTGGTAAACTTCTTCAAGACGCCTCGGTATCATGCCGCATATCTGCGCCTTTATCGGATCGACGTACGTCCCGGACGCGCCGGCCATGTACATGACTTTGATATCTTCATCGTTTATTCCGACCTCGTGAACGAGCGTCCTGTGACCTGCTCGTATGGCACCCATCGCTTTGCCGGCCTCCTGCGCATCCTGTTCGGAGAACCAGACGCCGTCCATAAGGTGTATCCTTTTGTCGGGCGTTGTGATCTCCGGCAGTTTTATCACGCCGGCCTTCAGGCCCATGGCAACTGATGAGACGACGCCCGTTCCGGTTATTCCTTTTGCCGAGTAGTCCAGCAGCTTTACTTCCCTTCCCGTTACGGGATCCACCTTTGACGCGGCTATCGGTCTTAACTTGTCATTGAGCACAAGATTCTCCCACAGACCGTCCTCTGCGATATTCACATCTGATATCGCGTGCGGCGCCGCGAGAACGCCGTACTTTATCGATTGGCCTTCCATCGCGGGACCTGCGGCGGCGCTTCCCGAATACAGTTCGCCGTCGTGATATAATCCCATTTCCGCGTTCGTCCCGTAGTCGGTGACCATGCATATCTCCTTTTTATCAAGCATCCCGGAACGCATTATCATTGCTAACGCGTCCGCTCCTATCTCGTGCCTTATCGCCGGCGGTATTATCACTTCCGCCTCCGCGTCTATGGACAACATACCGATATCGCCGGCATTCCTTGTGTGACCTCTTCTGCTTGGTCTTACAACGCCTAAATTCTTTAATCTGTTCTCGCCCGCGAACGCAAGATCGCGAACTTCAATGTTCTCGAACAGCGATAACTGAATGGGATTGCCGCATATCGCCACTTTCTTTATCTGTTTTATGTTGTCGGCACCGTGCAGCCTTATGACGTCGTCCACCGTCTTCATTATTATTTTGTGGCCTATCTCAGAGCCTGAGGTCATCCAGAAATGAAGGTGGTCCATTATGTTCGCGCCCGGTAAAGGATGTCTTACCGTTACCGCAGTTGATAATATCTTACCGCCTTTGTCCAGATCTACCAGATGCGACCTGAAACCGCTTGTTCCCAGGTCCAAAGCTATTCCGTACGATGCCATTTGTTTGCCTCGGTCTGCACAATCATCTGATGTAATATAACTCTTTCAGTATGCTGCCGTGCCTACTGATCGCATTGTCTGCGGGCGTCTGCGGACGACGCTGAGACGACGACGGCGCGCGGCGTTGCGATCGCCGGGGACAGTATACATGATATGATGTTTGCGTTCCGCATCTGAATTGCGGCGTATGAGTTTTTAATTAAGGTCTTATCTTAATTCTCTCACCACTGGTGAGAGAAATTGCCGTTTATAACGCACTCATCTAATTTTTTAAAGCATATGTCTTAATTCTCTCACCACTGGTGAGAGAAATTGCCGTTTGTAACGCATTCACATTATTTATTTAAGCATTCGTCTTAACTTCTCTCAGCACTGCTGAGAGAATTTGCCCTTTATAACGCATTCATCTAATTTTTTAAAGCATTTATCTTAATTCTCTCACCACCGGTGAGAGAAATTGCCGTCTCATGATATCATCCTCTTTCAAAATCGTGGTTCGTCGGGCACATCAGTACGATCATCTGGGGCCTCCGTTGCCCTCTGCGATCTCTTTTAGCTCTCTCACCCGTTGCTGCAATAGTTTCTTATCCGGCAACGAAAGCTCATACACGGCGATCTGGCTCGGCGCCGAACTTTTCGCAAGCATGTATTCGACGACGGTATCGTCCTTGTCGGTACATAAAATAAGGCCGATGCTGAGGTTCTCATCCTCTTTCCGAACGTCCCTGTCCAATGCTTCGAGATAAAGCTGCATCTGCCCAATGTGATCCGGTCTGAAAGATCCTGTCTTCAGTTCTATCGCCACAAGGCATCTGAACTCACGGTTGTAGAAAAGAAGATCGATGTAAAATTCACTTTTTCCTACCTGTACCCTGTACTCCTCGCCTATGAAACTGAAGTCCTTCCCCAGTTCCAATATGAATTCCCTGAGGTTGCTGACAATTCCGTTTCGAAGGTCCTTTTCTTTGTGATCCTTCGGCATATCAAGGAACTCCACGACAAAATCGTCCCTGAGCGCGGTCAGCCCCTTATGCTTTTTAGCGAGTGCTGTATTTATTTTGGAATTTTCGGAAAGTATTGTTCGTTCGTACAGGCTGCTGTTGATCTGTCTTTCCAGGTCTCGATAGGAATAATTGTTGTCTATCGCAAGCCTCAGATAGAACTCGCGCTCCGCATCGGTCTTACAGCCCACGATCTTTGAATTGATGCTCCAGCTTAATTTGCTCACCAGCGATGAACAAATTGCATCGTCCTTGTATGTCTCATAGAATTGTCTCATCCGTCTTAGGTTCTGCGGTGAGAAACCGGAAATGCCCGGGTTGTGCTGCTGAATGTACTCGGATACTTCATTTACTGTGTTTTCCCCCCATACGCCGGATCGGATCTTATTTGAAACGTGTTCCCCGATCGCCCGATACATGTCTATGAGCTCTTTGTTCACTGCGCGGTATGCGTTGAGCTTTGCATTCTCTATTATGTTCAATATCTCTTTGAATCCTTCTGCCAGGATCTTATCTGGTTCTTTTGTCATCTTTTATTACCTTTTCCTATACTCGGGCGGCTACGTATAATGGAGTGATACTACAGTTAGTCTAACTCTTCAGCGACTATGATGTGATTGATGGATCGAGCATAAAACTTAATTCGCTCACCACTAGTGAGCAAATTGCATGTTTATAACGCCTTCATCTTAATAATTTAAGTATTCATCTTAATTTGCTCGACAGTGTCGAGCAAATTGGAGGTTTGTAACGTTCTCAGCATAATAATTTAAGTATTC
>WRNI01000083.1 GCA_009776695.1 Methanomassiliicoccaceae archaeon | reverse complement strand
GCGGATGAAAGGTCTATATACTTTCCATTTATTGGCAGTGACCAAGGGCGTGTAGATCAGCTGGTAGATCGCTACCTTCGCAAGGTAGAAGTCGCGAGTTCAAATCTCGCCGCGTCCACTTCCTATCCTATGTCCGATGACCGCCGCGGCGGCCATAGCATACCGTAAATAGTTGTACACATTGGGCGGTCACATGAGCACTGAATGCCAAAATTTCTCGTCAAAGGAAAAGCGCATTGTGCTCATTGCATGCTGTCTCGCAGGTTTCATATCACCGCTTCTTACAACGATGATAAATCTCGCGGTGCCGACGATCGGCCTCGAGTTCAATATAAGCGCCCACGACCAGGGCTGGCTGGTGATGTCGTTCTTCCTTTCGTCGGTTGCGTTCCTGGTGCCGATGTCACGCCTTTCCGACCTGTACGGAAAACGTAAACTGTTCATAATCGGCATTGTGATCGTCCTTCTGTCGTCGCTGGCCTCCGCCGTCGCGAACTCGTTCTCTGTCCTGCTGGTCTGGAGGATAGTCGCAGGCATAGGAACGGCGTGCATATCGTCCACGAGCATTTCCATGATAGCGCAGGTCTATCCGAGATCGCAGCGCGGTCTGCCGCTGGCGCTGAACACCATGTGCATCTACATAGGCGCATCGCTCGGCCCCGGCCTCGGCGGCCTGATAACAGAGATGTTCGGATGGAGGACGATGTTCCTCGCGCTCATTCCGTTCTCGATAGCCGCGTTCATAACGATGTTCTACTTCAAAACGGATTTCAGAACGTCCGAGGGAGAGCCGTTCGATATCAAAGGCTCGATGCTGTACGGCGTCGGCATCGTTGTCATGATGTACGGCATCATCACGCTTCCGAGCGTGATCTCGGCGGCGTTCGCGGCCGCCGGGGCCGTGCTTCTCGTTGCGTTCTTCAGATTCGAAACAAAGGAAAAATATCCTGTCCTGATGGTGAAGCTGTTCTCCGGAAGGACGTACCGCCGGTCAACGATAGCGGCGTTCCTCAACTACGGGTCGTCGTACGCCGTCATCTTTACGTTAAGCCTTTACCTCCAGAACGTCGGGGGCATGAGCCCGGGCGCCGCCGGCCTGATAATTTTACTGCAGCCGCTGACCCAGGCGATAGTCACACCGTTCGCCGGGAGGGCCTCCGACAGGATGAACCCGCGCATACTGACCACATCGGGAATGATAATGATGTGCGTCGGCACGGCGCTGATGATGACGCTGTCCGTGGACGTCGTCATTTATAGGGTGTACTTAACGTTATTCTTCACCGGCCTCGGTTATGCGTTATTCTCATCACCGAACACCAACATGATAATGGGAAGCGTTTCCGCCAAAAATTACAGCGAGGCGTCCGGTGTGATATCCGTGATGAGGCAGGTGGGGATGATGTCATCCGTCGCGATAGTCATGTGCATGATATCGGTGATGATGGGGACCACGGCGAACATAACGCCGGACATGTACGGCGCGTTCATCGATTCCGTAAGATATTCATTCGCGGTGTGCTTCATGCTCGCCGTCGCCGGCGCGGTAATGACATGGTTCAGCAAAGGAGACGAGGCGCCGGACGCGTGCGCATAAGCAACCATTGAATACTCCGCGCTGCATCACTGAAACGTGAACATGACCGTTAATGTGATCGAATTCGAGAATGTGTCGCTCGTGCGCGGCGGCGTCCGTATATTGGATGACATATCAGTAAAAATATCAAAGGGCGAAAGCGTCGCGGTCATCGGTCCGAACGGTTCCGGAAAATCGTCGATGATGAAAATTCTGAAAGGCGACGCGAGACCGTACTCTGACGAAAATAAAAGAACGGTATGCAGACTGTTCGGAAAGGAAAGATGGAACATATTCGACCTGAGAAAAATGATCGGCGTCGTATCAACGGAACTTCAGTCAAGATTCGATCCCGCGGCGACCGTCGCCGATGTGATATTGTCGGGTTTCTTCAGAACTGCGGACATATACAAATATCACGATGTCACCGATGATATGGTCGCGGCCGCGGAGGAGGCGGCCGCACGCACAGGGATCGCGGATAAGCTTGCGCGGGAATCGGGAAAACTGTCGCTCGGCGAGATGAGAAGAGCTCTCATCGCAAGGGCGCTTGCGCCGGACCCGCGCATGCTGCTTCTGGATGAACCGATGACCGGCCTGGACATCGTCGCAAAGGATAAACTGAGGGTCATGCTTGATGCGCTGATAAAGAAGGGAACGGCCGTTGTTATGATAACACACGATCTTTCGGACATACCGAACGGCGTCGAACGGATAATAATGATGAAGGACGGCAGGATATTCGGCGACGGCAAAAAGAAGGACGTCCTGACATCCGGGACAATGAGCGAACTGTACTCTTCCCCTCTGACCGTCAGCGAGAACAACGGAACGTACAGCGTTGCGCAGCCGTGACATCCGTTCAATGCGTTCCCGGAGGACGGCGATTCGTATTCCGCCAAGCATGTCCTTTGCGCCCCCGCGTCATTTTACATGCCTTTGTCATCGCCGCCGGCCTTGTTTTTTACCGCATCAAGGACACGGTCCACATTTTTGCTACGAAAAAGGTGTAACTCAAACACATTTTTGCTACGAAAAAGGTGTAACTCAAACACATTTTTGCTACGAAAAAGGTGTAACTCAAACACATTTTTGCTACGAAAATGATATTGAGCGAAAAAGAGAAAGGATCTGCGGCAGAATGCCGCCGGCCGGGACCGGAGATGGTCTGTGAAAGGCGGTGAATGATGAACGCAATGATTTAATCATACATCGCATTCCGTAGAACAATGGCTCATGACTGGACCGAGAAATACAGACCGGACTCGCTGTCGAAGATCATAGGCAATCCGAAGGCCGTTTCTGAGCTTACGGCCTGGGCAAATTCATGGAACAGGGGCATCCCTGAAAAACGTGCGGTCGTTCTTTCCGGCAGTCCCGGGATAGGTAAAACATCCGCGGCCGTTGCCCTTGCGAACGATATGGGATGGGACATCATCGAGATGAACGCTTCGGACCAGAGAACGGGCGACGCAATAAAGAGCGTTGCGCTTGCCGGCGCGGGATCGAACGCTTTCACTGACGACGGTCAGTATCTGAGCACGAAGGAGGGCCGCAGGAAGCTTATCGTTCTTGATGAAGCGGATAATCTGTTCGGGCGTGAGGACCGCGGGGCCCTGCCCGCGATATCCGAGCTGATAAAGAGCACAAAGCAGCCGGTGATGCTCATCGTCAACGACCTTTACGCGCTGAGCAGGAAGAGCGCCGTGATAAAGACGGAAACTTTGCAGATAACGTTCATGCGCCCCCGTGCGTCGGAAATTGTCAAAGCACTGGAAAGAATTGCGGACGCCGAGAACGTATCCGTTGAGAAGGATGCGCTGATAAAGATGGCCGGGAACTCCGGCGGCGATATGCGGGCGGCCGTAAGGAACCTTGAATCCCTGGCGTTAGGCCGTAACGCAATAACCAATGATGACGCCGGGAAATTATCCGACCGCATTGTCAGGAAAGATATCTATGACCTCATGAGCTCAATATTCAGGGAAAAGGATGCCATGAAGGCCCGCAGGATGCTCATGGACGTTGATGAGACGCCCGACCACATAATGACGTGGGTGGACGAGAACCTGCCGTTCGAGTTCAGGGACAAAGGCGATCTGATGAGAGGATACGAACGTCTGGCGCGCGCCGACGTGTTCCTCGGGCGCGTCGGGAGGCGCCAGTACTTCGGATTCTGGTCGTACGCCAGCGACATGATGTCCGCCGGCGTCAGCGTATCGAAACGTTCCGCGGCGGTGTCGCATGAAAGGTTCAGATTTCCGCTGTACCTGATGAAGATGTCGCGCAGCAAAGCCGTGCGCACGCTGAAAAGGGGCGTCTGCTCAAAGTTATCGTCATTGCTTCACACCTCGACCGGACGTATATCTTCCGACGTAATTCCTATGCTTAAGATGATGCTCAGGAACGATCCGGAACTGGCCGCCGCCGTCGCTGCGGACGCGTCCCTTGAGACGGAGGAGATAGCGTTCCTGCTTGACGCGAAAGTAGATTCGAAGGCTGTGAAGGACGCGGTCGCAAAGAACCCCGGCCACGCGGCAGCGCCATCGCATGACGCCGCCGGCGATACGGCGGTGAAGGGCGTTAGGAAAGAGTCTGCAAAGGACGCACCTGCAAAGGGCGCCGGACCGCAGAAGAGTCTTTTTCAATTTTAGGAGGTCCCGTGGACGAAAGATACAAAGAGCTTCTGACAAAACAGCAATACCGTCTTCATAACGATCACGCCGCTGTTAAATTATGCCACTGGATGAGGCAGAGCCTCATATACGGAAGGAACTGCTATAAACAGGACTTCTATGGCATTGAAAGCCACCGCTGTCTTCAGATGACGCCGGCGCTCAACGAATGCGATCATATGTGCCAATTCTGCTGGAGGGTGCAGGGCCATGATTTCAAAGCGGACGAATGGTCTGAACCGAAGGAGATGCTTGATTCTCTGATCAGACATCATCAGAAATTACTTACCGGTTTCAACGGCGACGAACGGTGCGATAAAGAAAAGTATGAAGAGTCGAAAAGACCGAACATGGTCGCAATATCGCTGGCAGGCGAACCGACCGCGTACCCTTATCTTTCCGGCCTTATCGAAGAATGCCATCGGCGCGGAATGATCACGTTCATGGTGACGAACGGGACACATCCCGAAGTGCTTGAACGTCTTGATGTCCTTCCCAGACAGCTGTACGTGACGGTCGCCGCGCCCAATGAGAACATTTACAAAATAACGTGCGTCCCGAAGATAAAGGACGGATGGGCGAGACTTATGAGAACGCTGGAACTTTTTCCGTCGCTTGATACGAGAACGGTCATAAGGCACACTTTGGTGAAGGGCATGAACTTCGGATGGATCGATGAATACGCGGGATTGGACAGGATCGCCGGTCCCGACCTGATCGAGCCGAAAGGTTACGTCTTCGTTGGCGGTTCACGGGAACGTTTATCGGCGGATAACATGCCTTCGCATCCCGAGATAATGGACTTCTCGGAGCGTCTCGCCGAGGCGGTC
>WRNI01000082.1 GCA_009776695.1 Methanomassiliicoccaceae archaeon | reverse complement strand
GGCTGGCCCTGAGCGGAAGCGAGATATCGGGAACTCCGACGGCAACGGGCACTTTCAATATCATCCTGAAGGCAGAGAACAGCGCCGGGAGCGACACGAAGGCGTTCTCGATGATCTTTACCGAAGCGCAGAATGCGCCTGTCATCACAACGACCTCGTTGGACGACGGCAGGATGGACATAGGATATTCGCAGTCACTGACGGCCACCGGCACCTCGCCGATAACGTGGTCCGTTATTGACGGCAGCCTGCCGCCGGGACTTGTATTGTATCCGACCGGGGACATAGCGGGGACGCCCATGGAAGACGGAACGTTCACGTTCACCGTGAAGGCGGAGAACATCAAAGACAGCGATACGCTGACGACGTCGATCAAGATAGTCGCTGTTCCCTCGGCTCCCGGTAACTTCACGCTGTCGCCGCTCAACGGTGAGGTCGTCCTCACATGGACGACGCCTGATAGAGGGCCCGCGATAGTGAAATATCAGGTATCCTACGGCGAGGCGGACGGATACATGACCGACTGGAACGACATCGCGGGCTCGGGCCCCGGCACTGTGACGTACACCGTAACCGGTCTTACGAACGACACAGAATACACATTCGAGGTGCGCGCTGTCAGTTCGGAAGGCGACGGGGACACATCGGGAATACTGAGCGCTACGCCATCGGCGACGGCCACGGAGCCGTCCGCGCCCCGTAACCTGAAAGCGGCGGCCGGCGACGGTGATGTTGTGCTGACGTGGAGGATACCGTCCAACGACGGCGGCAGCGAAATAACATCGTACGTGGTATACTGCGACGCCTCCGACGGTTCTACGACCAACTCGTTCAGCGATGTCGGCACCGCGCTGACGTACACGGTCACCGGACTGATCAACGGCACGGAATATGAGTTCCGGGTGGCCGCGGTGAACGACGCCGGCGAAGGGGTATCATCGGTAACGGTCACGGCAACGCCGTCCGGGTCGGCGGGAACGTCCGAAGGCGGGCCGAACGGCGGATCGGGCGGCGATAACGGAATGATACTGATCGCTGTCGGTATTGTAGCGGCAGTTGTGATCGTCGGCGCGGTTTACTTCTTCGTCATCAGGAAGCCGTGATGAACGCCGCGGAGAGGTAACGGAAAGAAGGCAAAAAGGAAAAAACGATTTCGGACGGCAGGTCGGGGAGATCCCCGGCCTGCCTTAATTTTCATATATGGCGAAGAGCTTGAAACAAAGGTAAGAATGAAAGAGAACCGGCGATGCCGTTACTGTTTCCGGTCCTTTATCTTGAAGCCGGTGAACATCGCGGTCGCGATGTGCTTATTGTTGCAATAGACCTTTACGGAATACGTTGAAACGGAGTTCGTATCGCTTATCTTCTCCGTAACCGCAATAAGCTCATCCCCTGCCCCGGGCCTGTGATAAACTATGTTCCCGGAAAGCGCTATCTGCTTCTCGTTACGGAGATTCGCGGCGAACGCGAATGCGTTGTCGGCAACGGTGAAGACAGCGCCTCCGTGAGCGAATCCGATGCTGTTGAGTTTTCCCTTCAGCGGCATTTTTATCCGTACTTCGTCCTCTTTCACGCTTATGATCTCGATCTCATTCAACTGGGTGTATTGGGCGTGATATATGCTCCTCACCGATTCGAACACCTCATCGCGTATCGATACGTCTATGCAGTCACGTATCTCGTTGTCATTCATGAGTGCGCAACAGCAGGGTGATATAACATCCTTTCTGAATGTCCGGGCATTTAATTGTGGCAGTTGTGGACTTTTTATTGTGGTACTTGCGGACTTTTTATTGTGGTACTTGCGGACTTTTTATTGTGGTACTTGCGGACTTTTTATTGTGGTACTTGCGGACTTTTTATTGTGGTACTTGCGGACTTTTCATTGTGGCAGTTGTGACATTCTGCACCGGCGGACGCCGGTGCGTACGGTGGTCGCGCAACGCATACATGCTGATAGACTAAAATACAAAGAGGCGGTATGTTCACCGATGTCCGCCGTAATATCCGTGTCAGAGCTCAACGAAAGAGCGAAGGCCGTCATATCAGCGGACGCGTCCCTGAATGACGTCTGGGTATCGGGAGAGATATCCAATCTCACGAAACAATCATCAGGGCATTACTATTTCACGCTGAAGGATACGAAGAGCGAGATACGCTGCACGTTGTTCAGAGGCGCAAGGAATTCTTTACAGTTCGAACCGTCTGAAAGTATGAAGGTAGCAGCATTCGGTTCTGTCGATCTGTACGTTGTCAGAGGCTCATATCAGTTCAACGTTGCGACGATGAGGCGCTCGGGCGTAGGCGATCTTTATCTTGCGCTTGAAGAGCTGAAAAAGAAGCTGAAAGCTGAGGGTCTATTCGACGAGGAACGCAAAAGAGCGATACCAAAATATCCGATGACGGTAGGCGTGGTAACATCACCGACGGGCGCCGCGATACACGATATAATAAAGGTGGCCGGGAAAAGATTCCCCGCAAATATTCTTTTAGCACCTGTCCTGGTACAGGGGGACGGCGCCGCGGCATCGATATGCAAAGGCATCGAACTGCTGAACAATTACGGCGCCGATGTGCTGATCGTCGGCAGAGGCGGAGGATCCGCTGAGGACCTCTGGGCATTCAACGAGGAGGCGGTGGCAAGGGCGATATCTTCGTCAAAGATACCCGTGATATCGGCCGTCGGCCATGAGACGGATTTCACCGTTGCAGATCTTGTCGCGGATGTCCGCGCGGCTACGCCTTCTGCCGCCGCGGAGATAGCGCTTCCCGATATCTCGTCAGAGATGAGGAACATCGGTAACGTCATGATGCGCGCATCCGGTTCGCTGATGTACTGCATATCGGTGATGCAGAACGATTTCAGAATACTCGATTCAAAGCTGTCCCCGAGGCGCGCGAAAGAAAAGGTGGACGCCGAGCTGAGGAATGTAAACGATATGTCAAAAAGATCGTCATTCGCGTTACGTTCGGTCATCGGTTCGAAAACAGGTTCGTTCGTCACGGCGGATGCTAAATTATCACCGCGGCGCGCAAAAAGCATCGTCGATCAGTATGTTCTCGCGCTTGATGACATCTCGTCATCCGCTGACGCTTCGCTTCTTCGTTTGATGTCCGGAAAAATGAAGGATACAATATCAGCTGAGCAGAGGATGAACGCTATCGATCCCATGAAAGTGCTGGAAAGAGGTTACAGCTTCGTCACCGACGATAAAGGGAAAGCATTGACATCGGTGTCACAGATATCGCGCGGTTCCGACGTGGAGATAAGGATGAAGGACGGGAGCGCAAAGGCAAAGGTGAATGAAGTTAAGGGTAAATGAGAAATGCTGAGCGGGATCACAATTAAATGAAAAAGACCTGATGAGATGAAGATTAACGAAAAAAGACAGAATGAGGTGAATGACAGATGAGCAAAGATGACGGCAAAGATGGCAATAAGGACGTTAAAGAGATGACATTCGAAGAAAGTCTGAAGGCATTGGAAGAATTGGTGGACATGCTTGAGAACGGCGGTCTCGATCTCGATAAAAGTTTGGACATTTACGAAAACGCAGTGAAACTGCGTGATCACTGCAGGGACATACTCGAAAAGAGCGAGAGACGCGTTCAGAAGATAATGGAAACTTCGGAAGGGATCAAAAAAGAGGACATCCAATAAGTATCGGAACAAAGAGCATCACCTAATGATAAATGGGATCCACAGCCTGAAGGGTTTTTGACCCGCGAGAGCAGGAAAGTCGCTGCGTGATTGTAGCGCCCCCGTTCAGGACTTACTCTTAGACACAAAGGGATATGACCAACTGGTATATTCGCTCATCTCTCAATCTAACTTGGTGGCAGATCAGCTGCATGACCATCGAGGTTGCAAAAAGTTAAGACATCAACAGATCGAGCCGTCAAAGTCAAGGTGATTCGTGCCACACGGTGCGACACAACTGCTTTTGAAATTTATGCCAACGGCGTTGGCAGAATTTAATTTTGTGAGTATTCGTTATATTAATTGTATTCTTCAAAGGCATCTAGATGAAAAACCCAGAACTCCATGGAACTCTTTCCGAAGCTCTTTTGCTAAAGCCCCGACTTAACGACGTACCAGATTATTTCGTCCAGACCGCGAATTTGTTCGCGGCCGACCATTCCGCCGTGCTGCGGAAAAGCGATGTCCTTCTGAATTCCGTATCCGTGTACGCAAGCCGTAACGCGCCCGCGGTCTCACCCGTTTTGATGTATTTCGCGTTATATCCGCCGAATATCTCACGAAGACAGATGGTAAGCAGCGATATCATGTCGTGGCCTCTGCAGACGGCCCACGGATCGCGCTCTTCTTTCAGTTCTCTGTTGAACTGCTTTGTGAGCTCTTCTTCGCTGACGTTCGAATGCGGCGACCTTGATATCACGTACGATATCATCTTTTTAACGTCGACGCTTAAGCTTTTGGTATCAATGAATTCCGTGTGGTCCGGGTCTTTGAAGGAAAGCGCATGATCGTGCACATCGGAAACATACATCAGCATCCCGAGAGGATAGCATGATCTCACGAGAATATCACGCACCTCGCCGTACCTTCTCACGAAGCGGTCAACGAGATCCTTATCGCCGTATTCAACGAGAACATTGTCCAGCGCGGAACTTCGTATCATTTCCGTGTCGATGTCCCTCGAATCGGTCGCGAATATCGGCGCGCTGTGAACAATACCTTTCATTTTGTCAAGGTCGTGGTCGATTATTCCTATCACCTTTTTATCATTCCTTCGCAGGTACGATTCTCTGACCGATATTCTTACGTTATCCTTGGAATGCGCCACGATGATATCACATTCATCTTTATCGGTAAATTTTCCGTACAGTCTGCTGTCCGTCACGCCTTCGACGATAAGGAACGAGCCGTTAAAGAGAGAGCGTTTCATCGACATCTCGTTGGCGATGTCCGATGAGCGTATGAATTCACGCACTTCCAGCCCTCAGTTCATTGGTGAGGTCCCAGTCGTCGTGCACGATCTGCGGCGAGTGCGTCGCAACGACGATCTGCAGGTCCCTTAATCTTGCTATGTCCTTCAGAACGGTACCGATACGCTGCTGCCATGACACATGCAGCGACG
>WRNI01000081.1 GCA_009776695.1 Methanomassiliicoccaceae archaeon | reverse complement strand
AATGTGCTGCCGGAAACAGATCTTATTATTCCGTCATTGTCCAGGATGTACGTGAACGAACCCCATGACGGGTTTGTTATCGACAGGTTCACTGTCTGAGGGATCGGTGTGTATGCACCTTTGATGTGTGTCTCGCCCGTTCCCGGGTTTAGTATGAAGGCTGTGGCCGTTTGAGGGAAATAAGGATTGTCTTCCCACTCAAAAGTGTACCCTGCCGGCGTATCCACAACAATATATACCATATCGATACCGCCGTTGACAATTATATATTCATTTGTCAGAGGAGTTAACCCTGACCATGTCATTCCCCCGTCAGAACTCGTCTCATAACTGATAAGTGCGCCTGCCGGATAGTTCTTTACATCTACATGGATGTAATCAACAGCTCCAAGAATTTGCCCTTCATTATCATCGACTGTATTGGATGTGGCAGTCGCGAAGACCAATGTTGCCAACGCCACCAAGATGACCGCGAACGATGATAGCAGAAGAGTTTTCTTATTGCTTCTCAGCCCTCTTATGCCCGCTATAATCCCTTCTTTTGTCTTTTTCATGTTTAACTCCCCTTAGTTCCGTAAGATCCATACGCCCTTATGGTCGAACGCTCTTGAGATACAGAAGAGAATGTGGGCTATTAAAGATTATAGTCAATTGCACAAAAATGAGAAAAGTGGTAAAAGGTTTTCACGTCCGTTCCGATCAGCTTGTTCAGAAGACCGGAAGTTTCTGTGTCGAAAGTCCGAACGCCATGTACAGCGCGACCACGCCGGCCAGTATGCCGAAGACACCCGCAAGGTACCAGGTCATGTCGCTGACAGCATCCGATGACGATACTCCTACGAACAGGAATATCAGACCCACGAGCAGCAAGAGTATGAACAAGAGCTTCGGAGCGCCTATCAGGAGTGCCACGATCGCGAATACTACGTACATCGCGAAGATCAGGTAGAACACGAACGGGCTGACCATTGCGATCATGGGTACCGCAATGAGCGATATCGCCACGAATCCGAACAATGCCGCTGCGAACGCATTACCGAACCTTATTGCCGACACTGTGAACACAACAAACATCAAACCCACGACCGGCGCAAGGGTCGCCGCGGGTACACCCCAACTGAGGTCTCCTCCCATTTCAATACCGAACAGTCCGAAGACCAACGTTATGAAGGCCACTAAGAAGAGGCCGGCTACCGTTGGATCTATTCTGTTTTCTGACATTTTTTTCACCATCCCATTGCACTGTATACACAATGCAATTGGTACGTATTGGCAATCCAAGTATATAAGAATATATTAAGAATCCATCGTAAAATATGAAAATAAGTATAAAAGGAAGAGGTTTTTGTTGCTCTGACGCTGTTACACGATCACAGGAACTTCTGGGCGACCTTTGTCGCCTCGACCGCGTCGTATGACCATCCGTCCGCACCGATCTGGTTCGCGAACTCCTGGGATGTCGCTCCGCCGCCGATCATGAGCTTCGTCTTCGCGTTCATGCCCTCTTCCTTGAGGACCTTCACAGTCTCCTTCATTCCCTCGAGCGTCGGGGTCATGAGTGTCGACTCTGCGATGATCTGTGCCTTCTCGCTCTTCGCTTTGGCGATGAAGTCCTTTATCGGTACGTCCTTGCCCATGTCTATGACGGTGAGACCAAGACCGGTGAGCATCGCCTTTACGATGTTCTTTCCGATGTCGTGCACGTCACCCTCGACCACGCCTATGACCACGGTCCCCTTCGATCCGCCCTTTCCCTTAAGGAGAGGGAGAACAAGGTTCAGGCCCTGGTACAGCGTGTTCGCCGACAGGAGAACCTGCGGCAGGAAGTACTGCTTTGATGCGTATTTGTCACCGACGATTGCCATCGCTTTTGAGAGGCCCTCGAAGATGATCGTCTTTGCGTCTATGCCGGAGTCGAGGCATTTCTGTGTTTCAGGTGCTGCCTCCTTGATCTTTCCGCTGACAACTATGTTGATAAGTGCGTCCAAATCTGCCATTTTATTTCCTCCATCTACAATACTGAGATGTTGCTCTTTTGTATCGAAACAGCGTAGATAAAGGCTTTTATGGATGGATGGAATATCCAATAAACTATAGTTTACGCGTGATATTGATATTAGATTCGGTATTATAATTATACCATTATATAAACGGCGGTCATTTTTTCAGCACTTCCGGATGATGGTACGCCTATAACGATTGATAAGAAATGTTATATACAATGATGCCGGGCGGACGTCAGAAATCGGTGTCCCGGAGGCCGCCCAAACGTCCGAGCCTCATCATTCCGATGTCCGATACACCGTATACGAACGCGCTGTCCATGTCCGCGCTTTTGCATGCATCGGACATGAACTCCTCCGACGAGAGATCGCTGCCCGACGAGAACGGGCTGAACGGAGGTATCACTATTATCCCTTCCTTCTCGGCGTGCATGAAGCATTGTAATTTCACGCTGCCGCTCATTGCGTCCGATATCCTCACTGACGGATGCTCATGGCCGATGACCACGGGACGTATACCCGAGTCGACGTGACCGTGCTCAAGACGGAGGCCCGCGATGTCCGTATGGTCCTTAACATCGATACCTACATCGGAGAGGATGTTCTGAAGGAAATTATCATGGTTGCCTTTTATGACGATGACCTCTGCGGCGTCCGACAGCATCTGTACGATGTTCGTTACGTCATACCTGCACTCATACGGCGCCCTCGCGAAATCATGTTTAATGTCGCCGAGCAGTACCATCCTTTTAGGCTCGTACCTGCATATTATGCGGTTGAGCGAATCGCGCATTGATCCGGTGTTCAGTCTCGGAAGGTATAGTCCTTCATCCTCAAGCGCCTTCTCGTAACCTAAATGAAGATCGCCTATCACGACCGTAGGCCCGTCACCGGGCCCGTCATCGATTATCAGACACCGTTCGTTGGATATCCTGACGCCTTTCATTATTTCGATCGAGTCCACAGCGTACGTATCGTAACGGATGATATAACTGTCACGGGACAGAGGGCGCCTGATGATCTTCCTGCGCGCGCTCACTGCGCGCCGCGCTGTGCGTCAGCGCAGGCCGAACTCTTTCTTTATCTCGTCATGAGAATACGTTCTGCCGCCTTTCTCATAACCACTCAGGGCAATGCGGCATGCCTCCGCATCAAGATCGTCCTCTACCATCTCCATCGTCGCCTTCCGTATCACGTCGGGTACGGTGCGGCCGCGCACGGACGCATATTGCTCAATGAGCATCTGCTCCTCCTCTGAGAATATGTCCGAAAATTTCATATCCGCGGATATGACGGCAAGATACATACACTTTTGTCCTCCCGTCCGTTCTGCGTCATCTTCCGTACTGCGGCAAGGTTACCGCAACAGGCGGTACAGGGCGGTCATCTGCGGCGTTATCGGCCGCACATTTTTGTGAGATAGAACATACTCCGTTCAGCGGGGGGCCGCCGGTCTCCCCTATGGCGAATTTTATCCTAGATGCTGTTACATATCATGTGTCTGAAGATAAAAAAATCTTTCTGCATCACCTCTTACCGGACAGCCTTTCAAGCGATCCTTTCTTTCTGACCGCGTTCTCTCACCTTTCGCCTCCGCTCTTCTCTCTTTTTGCGAGGAACATGCTTAACGCGGCGCCCAGCGCCCACCTTGCCGCCTCGGCGGTCGCCGCTCTGATGATGCCTGATGTCCTGCTCGGCCTTGGTGCCTCATCCTCGTCGTATCCGTAGCTCTCCGCCGATATCTCGAACTTTATCTCGGTGCTAATCTCATTGTTCATCTCATTGTTCGGCTCATGCGCATCATCATCCTGAATGACGTTCCATGCTGTTCCCGTGATACGGTCCATCTTACATACCTCGGATGCTCTTATGATGCGTATACAAAATAAACTGTCTATTACAGTTAGTATAACTCCCTGTGCCGGGTACAGAGAATACGGGACTGTTTCGGCAGGCGGTTCCTCTGACAGCAATGTCTTTTACCCAATGTTATATGCGCAATCACTTTGATACGTATGAACATGGAAGAGAGCGCCGTCGCTTACGAAAAACTTGAACACGACGCGGGGAAGGCCGCGGCGGCGATACGCAGCGCGGACGATGTGCTCGTTGTTGCGCACATTGACGCCGACGGAATATGCGCCGCGGCGATAGCGTCAAGAACGCTTGACCGTCTCGGAAAGAAGCATAACGTTACGTTCGTGAAGAAACTGGACGATAATTCCATAAACACTGTCAACGGAAGCTCATCGTCCCTCGTGTGGCTCGTGGACCTCGGAAGCGGTTATCTTTCGTCAATAACGCGGCAGAACGTTGTTGTTGCGGATCACCACGTTCCTGACCCGAAATGGATGAGCGGACAGACGTCGCTGTTCGATTTTTCTGGTCTTGTTCATGTGAACCCGCACAGCTGCGGCATGGACGGCGCCGCCGAGATAAGCGGCGCCGGCGTCACGTACGTGATATCAAAGAAGATAGATCCCAATAACACGGACCTTGCGTATCTCGCTGTGATAGGCGCAAGCGGTGATGTTCAGGACAGGTCCGGGTCGGGATTCGAAGGATACAACCGCAGGATACTGGCGGACGCGGTCGGCGAAGGCAGTGTTGAGGTGATAGACGATCTTCGCCTGTTCGGGCGCGAGACGAGACCGCTCATGCAGTTCATACAGTTCTGCAACGATCCCTTCCTTCCCGGCCTCACGTCCGACAGCGCCGGATGCTCGAAGTTCTTCGCCGACCTCAGCATAGAACTTCGGGACCGCTCATGGAGGACATGGGCCGACCTCGGCGATGATGAGAAGGATGCCGTGAAAATATCGTTAATAGAAATTCTCACAGACTCCGGCGCCGACGCCGGGAGGCTCATGGGCGAGGTGTACACATTACCGAAATATGAGAAAGGATGCGAGCTCAGGGATGCTAAAGAGTATGCGACGCTTCTCAACTCATGCGGCCGCTACGATGATGCGCCCACCGGCATGCGCATATGCCTTGACGACAAGAACGCACTGAACGACGCCAAGAAGAACCGCGTCGAACATAAGAAACAGCTTTCCGTCGCCATGAATCACATAAGGCAGAGCAAGCTCGTCCGCGAACGCAGATGGGTC
>WRNI01000080.1 GCA_009776695.1 Methanomassiliicoccaceae archaeon | reverse complement strand
GATCATGCAGCAGCTTTCGAAACAGTATTTCACCGACGTTTACACGAATCTGGAAAAAGCGTCGTCGGTGACGATGGTATCGATAGCGGAATATTTCACGCAGAGAGGTATGGAACTTGTTGCGTTCAAGATAGCGAACGTCGACACCGAGGAGAAGTACCGTGAGAACCTGAACGAGTTCATGAGGCAGCAGACCGCCGCAGGAAAGGAGCTGAGACAGTACGAATCAATGGACCGTATGTCGGCCGCGATCGGAAACTCATCCGGAGGCGCGGCGATAGGCGCGGGCATGATGCTGTTCCCGCAGATGTATCAGAATCTTAATCAACAGCAGCAGCAGGGACAGCAGCAGCAGACGCAGAAGGTACTTTGCCCGCATTGCGGGGTGCTGAACGACTATCCGTTCAAGTTCTGTAAAGAATGCGGCAAACCGCCGGTGGTACAGCAGGCGCAATCCGCGACGGCGGCAGAGCAGCCGGCCGCGGCATCGCCGTCAGGCGGCGGAAAGGCATTCTCGAAATGCCCGTACTGCGGTGAGGAACTTAATTTACCGAAGCCGCCCAAGTTCTGCCCGTACTGTTCGGAACAGCTCAGCTGAGAATAAACGCCGGCCTTTTGGCCGGCTTTCACTTTCTTTGTTACTTTTCTTATGGTCTAGGTTTGAAACGAGCATTTCTGAGTCATGCTCGTCTTTACAGCCACGCTACGTCAATGCGATCCACCTATTTGTCAGAAATTTGGAGTTCTTCATAAAAAAAGAGAAGGCATATATCAATGAGAACACTCTAAAGAAGATAATTCACTATGAAGAGAAGATCTCTGATGATGAAACGTATTTCCATTACATTGGCAACCCGGATCTAAAATCTATCAAACAGAAGTCTAACAGAACCTATACCAACTATGATCTAAGAGATCATCTTCACAGACCCATTATCTATGTTTCAGCCGGACAGATACAGGGGCAGAAAGAGATGTTAGAATCCGGTATGGATCCCATTTACGATCTTGCGTATACGATTTGTGGCGGTGTTAAAATTTTTGATCCAAATCTGGACAGTAAAATAATTGGAAAAAATCCAGAGAAAGAGGATTATTTCTTCCCGTTCAACAGGTCTGCGGAAGAGATACTTGAAATATTTATCAAGCAAAAGAGAAACGTGGAAAGATTAGAACTTTGAAAGGCATTCTATCCAAAGGAGGCACAATCCTCCCTTGGATAGCATACCGGTTTAATACTGAACCCTCGCAAGGTTTTGCATGGTCGTGATTATTAGGATATGATCCCTAGGTTAGGACATACCTGTGAATAGTGTTACGCATGTTCTGTATTTAATTATGTCGAAAATTTTCCTCCAATTTATCAATTCAGACGATGTATAACGAAACGTTGCCGTTGCTGTTCCTCTTTATCATTTTCTTTTCTATCGCAATGTCAATGCATTTGGCGATGATGTTCCCTGCGCTGTCAATGTCACCGGCACCGAACAGCGATGCGACTGATGCTATCAGATCATCGGCAAGTATGTCGGGCTCCGCGGTAATGATATCGATGATCGCATTCGTTATCTCCTCGGCGGCAATTTCTTTTACGTTCCGTGTATCACCTTCCGCCGGTACGCGGTATGAATCGTGATCGCTCTGCATCTCTTTCCACAATATCCTAGAGTTCCATGGTGTTATCGTGGAATAGGCGTTCACGTTGGCTATCATCGCCGTCAGGTGATCAAGCAGCTTCGGCGATATACGCAGACCGTAAGCGTCAGCGAGCCTTTGCGCCACCGCCGTGTCGGCGACAGGCGATTCCGTTTCGATGACCTTTATTATATCGCGTTCTATCATGCTCCTGCTGCTGTTCGAGAATAATGCCTCAAGACTTACGGTCTTCTCTTCCAGGTCCGCTTTTTTGTACACGCACCTGATGCGCGGCGCCGGTCTGCTCGCCGTTCCCGACGCGGACACTTTTGTTATTATTTTTATGTCCGCTTTTTTCTGCTCTTTCATCCTCGGCGTCCAGCGGTCCTTTTCATTGAGCCTCTTCTTTATTTCGCTGACAATGCGCTCCGTTTCTTTTTCGCGGCCGTTCATCCAGTCCGTTGTCCATACGTGATGAAGCGCCCACCCTCTCTCTTCAAGCATATTCTTTAACACAAATTCCGTGTCGGCCGCATCGGACATCATGAACGCGCCGTTGTCAAGAAGGATGCCCAGAATGTAACGGTCCTTGTATTCCGGGTCGACGACGCCTATGTCCACCGCCGCGTCCGAAAGGCCGACGTTCTCGTGAACTTCGTATCCTTTGGCGGCGACGGCCTTCGATATCATGGCCCGCAATTCATTCTTTTTCTTCTCTTTTTCAGGCATTCCTTTTTCCGTGTATTCTAAAAGCGATCTCAGCGCCTTTATGCCGTTTGTTTCGTTATCGGCAAGATCGTCCGGCCGCAGCGACGAGAATACCATTACGTTACGGTTCGCACATGAGACCGCGTCCTTCAGTACCTTTTCGCCGTCAGCTCTGCTGAACGGCGAAAGGTCCGTCGTAAGACGTCCCGACGGATCTTTACCTATTAGCAATGACATTACTATCGTATCGCGGTCACGGCTGCGGAGAGATCCCGCATCGGTGACGAATATACCGTCCCCGGTATCTGTGATCACCGACCCGGAATGCGGATGCCTCGCAAGCTCGCTGCCAAGCACATCGTTAATTAATTCTTTCTGTGCCTCGCTGAACGTTACGACGCCGATGCTCCTTCCCTTTCCTTCTTTAAGACGGTCCATCACATACCGTACAACAGCCTCCGCCTCCGTGTCGTTCCGTTTGGAGGTTCTGTCATATGTGCCGTCCGAGTAAGTAACGGCGATCCTCGGTCCTTCTTTAATCGCTGGCGGGAATGTTCTCATTCTCGTTCCGTAGAAATATGAGTTTGTGAATTCTGTTAATTTTTCCGGTCTGTAATTCCATTCCAGACCGAGTACCGGCATCTGAACGGAAAGGCAGTCGTTCATCAGGTCATCTTTTTCTGCGTTGCTCGCTGTAACGCCGGGCGGCCGCATTATGTCGCCTGCGATAACAACCTCTTTGCCCCGCGTCATCAGATCGACGGCCCTGTGCGTCATCATCTGCTCCGAGTCTATTATCACAAGGTCGAATGACACGTTATGATCAAGATAACGTGAGACAGACGACGGGGACATCATCATGCACGGACAAACGGCGGACATCATACCTTTAATCTCAGATAACAGACTCCGTATCGTTATTCCTCTTCCGGCGGTGGCTATCATATTCTTTAACGACACGATCTCCGGCCGTTCTTCCGATATTACGTCATAAACCCTTGACGCGGCGACCGCTTTAAGCTCCGCCCTTGACATCTCTGCGAACGTTCCCGACATTTCTCTGAATCTCGCCGCGTTCTCTTCGAATGCCGTTCTGTCAAACTTCGAAAGAGAGGGTTCGCGGGAGATGTACGAATCCATAAGATACTTGTTCAGAGAGACGATGAACGACGGCATCACGGTATCGTGGTCCATTCCGTTAACGTATGCGTTGGCAACGCATTCAAGCCCCTCGTCAGCAAGCGCTTTCCTGCATTTGTTCCACGCTGTGATCTCTTCGGCTCTGTTCATATTGCCGGCCCACTTTTCAGCCAGCGCCTTCCACTCCTCAATTGTGTCGTTATCCGTTATCTTTGAAATATTTGTTATAAGGAGGTCCTCAACGCTTCTGCGTTTCGACGACAGTTCTTTTCTTGCCGCGATGTATCTCGACGCGTTCTTCTCCACCTCGGGACCGCATGAGAATATTTCGCATATCTTATCCGCGTCGCCGTGCTCTTTCAGGGCGTTCAGTTTTGACCGCGTTATCTCATATGTTTTTCTCAGCGATCTGACGCTGTCGGCCAATGATCCGTACGTGCTGTCGCTGACGTCAAGCGACGACAGCGATCTTTTGATCTCATTCATCGCGGAAATGTAATTTTCCACGCTTCGTACATAACTCGGCAGACTGTCGAACGTCGCGTCGCCGTTCTTCATATATTCCGACAGTTCTTTCACGAACGCTTTCTTGGCACCGCCCGAGAACAGCCTTTTTCCCGCTATCTCTTTCCAGCGGCGCATAAGGTCCCTGGTGTCAAGCGACAGCGCGGGATCCTTCCATTCCTTTCTCGCCTCCTTCAGCAATGTAAGGGATGCGAGCATCCTCTCCTTCACGGCAAGGATATCGTTCGCGTACTTTTCTATCAGGCCGGTATCGGCATCTGGAATTCGTATATCAATAAGTCCGTCAAGGGCGGAGCGCATGCGGTCATGATGCTCCTCCGCAATTCTTATACCGTCTTCTATGGTGTTCATCCCGAGCCTGCCGCTCATTTCGACGAACACGCCGAAAGATGATGTTACCGCTTCGGAAAGTTCGTGTATCATTTCGCTGGTTCGCGTTGCGGATGCGCTGCCCGCGATGTCCTTCGGTATAGCGCCCAGATCAAGCAGCGAACCGGCAAGGCCGTCCGCGTCCGCGGTATCGTTCAGTTCAACCGATGACAGTAATGACATCAGCGACTCCTCCGCGTCCTCGGCGGCGCCGATCCATTCGTTCAGCGCGTTCGTCACGGCATCGGCGGTCTCGGGATTGAATTCGGTTATCCCGGTGTCCGATAACGGGTGTTCGGACGGATGTCCCAGTGTTCTCGCGGCTGTTATGAGATCGCCGACCATGCCCTCCCATTTTTCTGTTGAGCCGGGAACGGCGGATACGATAAGTTTCTCGGGGAACTCAATGATCTCCGCTTTTTTGTCGCGTACGTTATTGTAACGCATCATAACGTCGAATATGCTCACCCCCGAATTCGTCATTCTGTGAAGAGAGAGCAGCGTACTGCTCAGGTCATTGTACATCTTATCAATATCATCGGAAACGGACCTGTATCCGTCGACGTACGATCTGCACGCTGAATCCGTAACATTACGGAAATGGTCGAGCACCCGTTTCTTGTCCGCGTTCCCGGAGTTCAGATGAAGGCACATCCTTCCGATGCCCGCTTCGCCCATGCGTTCTTTCACGGACGCGAGCGATGCATCGTTCTCAGAGACGAAAAGGACCGTCCTTCCGCTGTACACCGCGTCGGAGATCATATTGCATATCGTTTCGTTGCGTCCCGTACCGGCGGG
>WRNI01000079.1 GCA_009776695.1 Methanomassiliicoccaceae archaeon | reverse complement strand
ATTACTGAACGTTGTATGCAATCCCAACAACTCGGCATGCAATGACGGCATACGGTCCGTGCCAATAGAACTGCTTGATGTTGCCGGTCTTGTACCGGACGCGTGGCAGGGAAAAGGATTGGGGAATCAGTTCCTTGACGATCTGAGACAGGCGGACGCGCTGATAAACGTGATAGACGTTAGCGGTTCCACAGACCTCGAGGGAAATCCCGGGAGTCCCGGTGACCACGATCCAAGAGAGGACATAGAGTTCCTCCGCAAAGAGATAGAGTACTGGATACGCGAGATACTGAGGAACGGTTTCAACAAAATAGCAAGGCAGACCAAGCTGCAGGGCGATAAGATAGAGACGGCGATGTACGGAAGGCTTATGGGCCTCGGTATAACAGAGGCGCAGATAAAACAGGCGCTGCGTGACGTCTCGCCGCCGGACGACCCGACGAAATGGGACGATGACATCCTTCTCGCCATATCGGTAAGACTGAGAGAACTGAACAAACCGATGATCGTCGCCATGAACAAGGCGGACATCGCTCCGAAAGGCAATATCGAACTTGTGAAAGGAATAAGCGGCAACGCCGTCGTCACGATGGCGGAATCGGAGCTTGCGCTGAAGAAGGCGAACGCCGCCGGTCTTGTGAGATATGCGCCCGGTAATGATACGTTCACTGTGACCGACGATAAAAAGCTGAACGACGTTCAGAGGAAGGCGCTTGATCATATCTCGAATAACATGAAAGAGCACGGGGGAACAGGCGTTCAGCGCTGTCTTGAGATAGCGGCGTTCGAAACGCTCGATCTCATTACCGTATGGCCCGTTGAGGATGAGAACAAGTACACCGATCATTACAATCGCATACTTCCGGACGCGTTCCTTTTGCCGAAGGGCTCAACGGCAAAGGATCTCGCGTACCGCATTCACACTGAACTCGGGGATAAATTCATACGGGCGGTCAACGCGAAGACCAAGCGAACGGTCGGCTCCGATTACATATTGCAGGACGGCGACGTGATAAAGATAATATCCGGAAAGTGACATCGAAATAAAAAAAGAAAAGAAAAAAGTGCGGCAGTAACATGGACAAGTGGGATGTAAGGCTTATAAGTGCGTCATACAGACAAGAGAACGATAACGTAACGATAGAGCTTTTCGGTAAGACGCGCGATAAAAGATCGATAGTCATACTTGACCGAAGAACAAGACCATACTTCTTCATCGTTGAACCCAGAGACGACGTACGTAACGCGCTGAAGAACGACGCCGACGTCATCTCCGTGGACGAACGCATCCTTTACTATAACGGTAAGGATCGTGACACAATAAAAGTGACGATAAAGTATCCGTGGACGGTGCCCGACTACCGTAACAAATGGAGATCGAAATACGACATACTTGCGGCGGACATCCCGTTCCATCACCGTTACCTTTACGATAATGACATGGGCGCCTGTATATCATTGACAGGCAAAGAGATAAAGAATGATTACGCGACAGACATCGCGGTTGAGATGTCCTCCTTTGAAAATATCGGATCTTTCGATCCCGGCCTCAAGATACTGTCGTTCGACATTGAGAACAGTGTCGCTCATGAAACGTTATACACAATATGCTCCGTGATAGGCGAGGACGGCAGGATAAGGGAATGCGAGCCCATATACGGCAGCGAAAAGGATATCATAGAGAAATTCTCGGAGCACATACTGAAAGAGGACCCGGATGTGATAACCGGGTACAACATTGATAATTACGACATCAAGATGATCGTCGACCGCGCCAAAAAGAACAAGATGCCGGACCTCAGATGGGGAAGGGACCGCGGGAGTCCGCGCGTGGTGAGCGAAAAGTTCTGGAGACTGAAAGGGCGTCTGATAATAGACGCGTGGTGGGCCGTGAGACGTGAGTTAAGGCCGAAGCAGGAGACATTGAACGCTGTTTCAATGCAGCTGCTCGGCGAACAGAAGATGGACGTCAACCCGAAATATATGGACTCGGAATGGGCCGCCGATAAAGAGAAAGTTATGAGATACTGCATCAAGGATGCCGAGTTATCGTTAAGGATACTGAATACGCTGGGTACCGTGCGCAAAGGTATGGACCTTGCCGCCGTCTCAAAACTTCCGATGGAGGATGTTCTTACGTCAGGATCATCGCAGCTCATCGATTCCATCCTGATACGGAAAGCTGACCGTCTGAACGTCGGCGTGCCGATGACGAAGGGATTCAACAGGACGGACCAGATAGAGGGCGGGTACGTTCATACGATGTCGCCGGGTCTATATCATTGGGTGTGCGTGCTCGACTTCAAATCGATGTACCCGTCGCTGATAATATCAAAGAACATCTGTTTTACAACGTTATCGGATGACGGCGAGATAGAAAGCCCCGTAAACGTCAGGTTCATGAGCAAGGAAAGGAAAACAGGCATATTGCCGGAGATACTGGACGGCCTTCTGAAAGAACGCGATGACATCAAGAAAAGAATGAGGACGGCGGAGCCGGACGAGCGTCACTATCTTGACGGCCTTCAGAATGCCGTCAAAGTTCTGATGAACTCTTTTTACGGCGTTTTCGCGTCATCGTTCTACAGGTTCACCGACAAGAACATAGGAAGCTCGATAACCGCTTTCGCGCGGTCCACCGTAAAAGGGATAATAAGCGACCTTGAGAAAGAGGGCATACAAGTGATATACTCAGACACGGACTCGATATTCATACGCTCTCCGCATGAAGACCTTGACGGTGCCGTCGAGTTCGGCAACGCGATGGCATTACGCTATTCTGCCGAAGGCCGTCAGCTGGAATTCGAAAAGGTGATGGAACCGCTGTTCTCGCACGGCAAGAAGAAAAGGTACGTGGGAAAAGTGGTATGGCCCAAAGAGGAATTACTTATACGGGGATACGAAGTGAGACGTTCCGATTCCTTCGACCTGCAGAGCAGACTGCTCACGGAACTTTTTGAGAAGATACTCGACGAGAAGAACGAGGAGGCCGTCGCTCTTGTGAAAAAGACCGTTCAGGACACGATCGCCGGCAAAGTTGATGTGTCGGACCTTGTGATATCGAGAACGTGCAGAGAGTACGGCCATTACGAGGCGCCTGAAAGAATGGCTAACGTCCAGGCTGCCAGAAAAATGGAATCGCTCGGCTATGAGTTCATACCCGGCATGAAGGTATCGTGGATAGTAACGGATTCGTCGAAGACGCCGCAGACGGTGGAACCGTACATCAGCGGCGTCGAGTTCAAAGGCAGGCCCGATAACAAATACTACGCGTCAAGACTTGCGAACATGGCGTCAAGGATAACGGAGGTGTTCGGATGGAACGAAAAGGACCTGATGCTCGGAAGCCAGCAGGTGACGCTCTTCGACGCCGATTTCCAGACGGCGAAGATGCCGTCCACCGTTAAGGACGAAAGCAAAGAGAAAGAGACGAAACGGCCTTCCGCGAAAAGAACGTCGCTCAAAGATTTCTTCTGATCTTTGAGGCGAATGAAAATTGTCTGAATTTTGATCCGTGATCACGGCATACAGTAAAATGCCGGACGAACGCTCCGTTCTTCCTTATCAGCATGATTCGTCATAGATATCATCGGCAGGATCATAGTATTCTTTCGGAAGAACAAGAACTCCGTCAGAATTCCTACGGCCGACCTTCGGCATTTTTGAAATGATGACGTCCATATCGGGATCATCATCCGGAGAGTTATGAACAGTCTTCTTCCCTGCGTTCGCACTGACGTGTTCCGACACAAACGGATCATACGGTACGCACATATAATGGCTGGGGCGTCGGCGCATGCGTGGACCCTCCGATGATCATTGTCTGCGTGCTTTGCTGTTGATGCGGCCCGGATATTTGATCCGGTCCGAGTTTTGAGCACATGGCCGCGAGCGCATGCCTGTCAGGCATGATCCAGACCGTCAATGAATTCGGTTATCCTGCATTCTGACATCATCGTTCTTATGCATTCCTTACGTTTCGCTTCCAGCGCGTCCCCGTTCTGCGCGGAGCATATCATCGCGCATCTCCATGTTCCTCTGCCGTCATTATGATCGGTGATGATCTCATCGCATCCGAACATTCCGCGCACAACTTCGGGATGACGTATCTTTGCGAATTCTTTCTCTCCGCACGCCCTCATCGTCCCTCCCGTTATAACGAAGAACTCATACGACGAGACGCCGGCATGAGCCTTCGTTCCGGCCCTTCCGAATTTTTGATCTATCGTCTCTTGCAGCAGATTGATGCCGGTCGCCGCCAGGACGGCCGGCGGCGACCTCGTCGGCAGCCGCGCATCTATCTCGATGACCTTCATCCCGTTCTCCGAATATATCGCTTCGACGCTCATCAGCGATATCAGGTCAACGCATCCGGCAATCGCCGCGGCGATGCTCCTGAGCTCCGCGTCCCTTTCCGCGCAGGGCACGCACAACACTCTTTTGCAGTCATAACGCTCATCAGGAACAATGACGGACGCCGCGAACGATCTGTGGCCGCGACCGTGACCGATAACGTCCACGGAGATCACATTGCCGCGGACGAACTCCTGTATCAGCGGCACGTCGCCCATTCTCATTATTTTGTTTATTCCTTCTTTGACATCATCATCGCTGTCCGCCTTCGTGATACCGTCGCCGCCGCTGTGCGACGACGGCTTTACGATAACCGGATAGCGACAGTCCTGCCATTTGCCCGGCGTCGGTATCCCCATGCTCCTCATCATGCCGTTGGACGCGGACTTTGATGAAGATATGATGTACGCATCCATGTCGAACAGTAACGGCACGTCAGAGAGGATCAGCATCTCCTCCAGCCCCGACAGCAGCATCGGGTCCTCGCATGCCGGTATCACCGCGTCGCAGTCCCCGAATATCCTCATTGCCTCCCTTTCCCTTTCAAAGATGTCCATCACCCTGTGCGCATCGGATACAGAGAACGCAGGCATGTCGCCGCTCTTGTCGATGACGATGCTCTCGATGCCAGCTTTCCCGGCAAGATAAGCTGCGACCGTCCCCCGCAGCGAACCGCCGACTATCGCTATCCTCATCGGCGCCCCGCCCTTATCAGAATGGCCGTTCGCCGGTATGCCGCAGCGCCGTCACTCACCGCCGTACGGCGCGGCAGACAGGATGTTCTGTTCAATATATCATCTCCGGGCGCGAGCGAAGGGCCGGGTGTTGATGCCCGGCGCGGCCGGGGAGGTCCGCCGGTCGGTCACCGCCTTCATTCGCGCCTTTTCGGGTTT
>WRNI01000078.1 GCA_009776695.1 Methanomassiliicoccaceae archaeon | reverse complement strand
GCCGCTCGACGGCGGCCCGGCGATAACGCCGGAAAAGAAACTTGACATCGTAGGAGCCGCAATAAACCCGTGGGCCCGTGACAACCCGTCGGACTTCATTCAGACCGGTGTATCAACAATAGATGGAATGAACACGCTCGTCCGCGGTCAGAAGCTTCCGATCTTCTCCGCGTCGGGATTACCGCACAACGACCTTGCGATGCAGATCGCGAGACAGGCGAAAGTTCGCGGCAAGGACGAAGAGTTCGCCGTCGTGTTCGTCGCGATGGGAATAACCAACGAAGAGAAGCAGTCATTCATGAAAGAATTTGAGAGAACGGGCGCGTTAAAGAACGCGGTCGTTTTCCTTAACCTTGCTGATGACCCGGCCATCGAGCGTATCGTCACGCCGCGTCTCGGCCTCACAACGGCGGAGTACATGGCGTTCGAGCTTGATATGCAGGTTCTCGTGATAATGACCGATCTGACGAACTACTGCGAAGCGTTAAGGCAGGTCGGCGCGGCGAGAGAGGAAGTTCCGGGAAGAAGAGGATATCCCGGGTACATGTATACCGATCTTGCGCAACTGTACGAGCGCGCGGGCAGAATAAAAGGCAAGAAAGGAAGTATCACACAAATTCCGATATTGTCGATGCCCGGTGATGACATAACACATCCGATACCCGATCTTTCCGGTTACATAACGGAAGGTCAGATCGTCATGTCGAGAGAGCTGCACCGCGCCGGTATCTATCCGCCGGTCAACGTCTCGTCGTCGCTGAGCAGGCTGATGAACGCGGGTGTCGGACCTGGCAAAACGAGAGAGGACCACAAAGCCGTCTCGGACCAGCTGTACGCGGCGTACGCCGAGGGAAAGGACCTCAGAGGTCTCGTTGCCATCGTCGGTAAGGAATCGTTGTCCGAGAAGGACCGGAAGTTACTGGATTTCGCGGACATATTCGAGGACCGCGTGGTAAGGCAGAGGCATGAGGAGGACCGTTCCATTGAGGACACGTTAGCAATATCGTGGGAGATACTCAGGTCGCTGTCCAGGGACCAGCTGACAAGAATTGACAGAAAGTATCAGGAAAAGTACCTTCAGGGTTGATCAGATGCCTGCCCAAGAGATCACGCCGACCAGATCCGCTTTGCTTGAGGTGAAGAAAAAGATCAAGCTGTCCCGATCAGGATATAAAATAATGAAGATGAAGAGGGACGGTCTGATCATAGAGTTCTTCGAAGTGATGGAAAAAGCTAAAAAAATGCGCGGCTCCGTTCTTTCGGACTACGATAATGCGATGCAGAGGATAGCCATAGCAAGAGCGGTGGAAGGCGCGATCGCGGTCAAAAGCGCCGCGTATGCGTTAAAGCAGGACCCGCAGGTGAAACTCGGAAGCAAGAGCATCATGGGAATGATGGTCCCGAAGGTCGAGTGCGAACTGATACACACTCCGATGAATGAAAGGGGATACGGTGTCATCTCCACGTCCGCGTACATCGAAGAGGCGGCCCAGGCGTTCGAAAAGTTATTGGAAACGCTGGTCCGCGCCGCGGAGATCGAGACGACAATGAAGAAGCTTCTCGATGAGATCGAAAAAACAAAGAGAAGGGTCAACGCGCTTGAGTTTAAAGTTATACCGGAACTGGAGGAGGCGGAGGCATTCGTCGAGTTCCGCCTTCAGGAGATGGAGCGTGAGAACACGATACGTCTCAAGCACCTGAAGAAGAAGGGCGCCGAAGCGGAGTGACATGTCACTTGAGGATCGGTACCTGGAGATAAAGAACGACCCGAAGAAAAGAGCGAAAGCGTTCAAGACGATATGGATCGTGGGGTATGCGATGCTGTTCCTCGGGTCGCTGCTTACCGTGTACTTTCTCTGGAAAACACTTTACCCGTAACTTTCTTACGAAGCTCAGAACCCTTTCATCATCGTTCTTCCCGTGCCAAGGTGGACTATCGGCATAACGCCCGGTTCAGGATTAAAATTGTGCATCCTCTGAAATTCCGTCTGGTCCTGCCATGTCGACGCGGCTATGAGACGTATCCCCTTGTACTCGTCCGTGTCTGCGCCGTGCACATGACCGGTAACAAAGATGTCCGGTCTTTTCTCGATCACCAGATAATCTTTTTTCTCCGGTGCCAGCGCCGTCTTCATTCCGTATATCGGCGCCACATGACGGCGCTCAAGCATCTCCCTCATTACGCCCACGGGATCATCATACGTTAACCGCTGCACTCCCGCCACCCAGTCGTCGATGCTCCTTCCGTGATACGTCAGTATCGTCCTGTTCTCTATCTTCAGATATACCGGGTTCGATGTCAGCATAACATTGGAATCGAACGATTCGCCGAACACCTTCGGCAGAGCGGGCTGCGGCTCCGCGGGACGCACAGCGTCATGATTGCCCGGTTGCATTATAATTTTGATGTGATCCGGCACGTCTTTCAGATATTCGGCCAGTTTTTTGTACTGTTCGTATATGTCGTCTATCTCAAGCTCTTCCTGCTGTCCCGGGAATATGCCTATGCCGTCGACCACATCCCCCGGAAGAATAAGATAATCAAGGTCCATGCTCCTTGAGTTCTCTCTGAGCCATGAGATCATCTTCTTCCACCTGCTCTCCAGGAACGTGTGGCTTCCGACGTGTATGTCCGAGAGGAACGCGACGGACGCCACGGAATCAGATGTTTCCCACGGTTCGGACGATACTCCGGGGCGGATGATCTCGGAGGCCACCAATAATTTTCTGTCCCTCGTAGGACTGCCGACCAGTCCGATGACCTCGTCGTTCACCACGATATCGTTAATATTCGGCGAGTCCTTTAAGATCAGCACCTTACACGAATCGGTATCGTCCTCCAGCGTCAGCATCCGGTGCCCGTTCTTCGTTATCAGCGATTCGGACACCATGCCGATGACCTGCACCTCGCGGTCCGTTGACATGGCGTTCTTTATCGGAAGGACCGCGCCCATACGTTTTCTCAGGATGTCGCGCATCATGCTGTAGCGGCTCATGAAATATCGTGAGAAATCGTCGACCTTGCCTTCGCATGAGGACTCGCCGGTGATGTCCGTTCCGGGCATAACGGAGATATCGGGCTGCCTTTTGTTCTTGACGACCGAAGCATCCTTTTTTGGGACGATGCCTGAAAGATAACCGAGAACATCATTCTTTCCGATGAGCATAGTGTTCTTCGACATTGATGAAAGAACGTTGTTGATGAACATCATCGGCTCCGGGTCGCCGAGAACTATCTCCAAAGCTTCGGGAGAAAGGAACATGCTTTTCCGGGCGGCCATCTCGAGGACGTCTGATCTCATCTGTTCAAAGAACAGATGATTTGTTATATACTTTTTGAGCATCAGGTATATCATGCCTCTCGTAAAAGTAACCTGTCCGGTATTTCCGTCGGAAGACCCGGAAAAAGTGAAAAAGGCGGTAATGAACATCTTTCCCGATATTGAGCCGATACTCGACGATAACATGATGACAGGTGAGACGGAAAGCCTGGAGCATTTCGCGGAACAGATGCGGAAACAAAGGATACTCGACACGGCGCGCTCGGTACTGATGAAAGGAAGGAGAGGCAATAAAACGACGTTCCGAATGAACAAACAGGCGGCGTTCGCCGGGAAGATATCGTTCACGGAAGAAAGAACGGTACTCGGAACGATCAGCGTGACAATATCCGCGGACGAGATAACAGGATTCATAGAAGAATTCGCACCAAAGACCGTGAACGGCGAGGAGGTGCTGATATGATCGGCGTCTCGTCGACGGCGTTCAGCGCCGAGAACATAGAGGATGTTCTTGCGAAGGTGTCAAAGGAGTTCGGGCACTGGGAGATAGTGTCGGAAGGGGAACACTACTTACCGCTGGTCATGCGCAGGCTGGAGGCCGTTGCGCCTTCGTATAACGTTAAATTTTCGATACACGCGCCGATATCCGACATAAACATCGCGGCGCTCAGCGAAAGGATCAGGGAAGCGGCGACGCTTGAAATAATCGCGTCGATGGAACAGGCGATAGAGCTTGACGCAAAGACGATAACTTTCCACCCCGGCCTCACGTCAATGGTCATACCCGGGCAGGAGGCCAAGACGATGGAAAAAGCGAAACGTTCCGTGAGGACGATCGACCGGCTGATGAACGAATTCGGAATTATTGCGGCGTTAGAGAACATGCCGTCGTTCAGGTTCATGATCGGGACCACGGCGGAACAGCTGTTCAGCATCGTTGACGGCACGGACATGAAGATATGCTTTGATATCGGTCACGCTAACACCACGAAGCAGACGAACGAGATCATAGATCTTCTCGGCGACAGGATACGCAACGTGCACATCCACGACAATAACGGTACGAACGATGATCACATGACGATAGGCGACGGTCAGATAGATTTTGAGAAGGTGCTTAAAAGACTGTCAAAGTACACCGGAAATTACATAATAGAGTCAAGGTCGCTTTCATCCGCGGTCACGTCGAGGGACCGTCTGAAGGAAATGTTATGATGACATCACCTTTTTGAGATGTGATATTCCGCGCCTCGCGTACAGCACGATGAACGGCGCCCCGAGGACCACCATCGAAAGGATGAACAGACTGAGCAGCATATCCGCCGCCACGCTGTCGAACATCCATACGAACGACGAAAGGTAATCGACTAGGAAGTGTAACATTATCGAAGCGTACAATCCGTACTTTACAAAAAGATAACCCAGCGCAAGACCGCATACGAACGTCGGTATGAGTTTGAACAGATCCCATCCGGACAGGTGGCCGTAGGCGAACATCACCGCCGAGAATATTATGAACACGACGGCGAACCTGTCCATCTCGGAATGCCCGAAGAGACGTTTCCATGATCCCTTCTCCTTCAGCGCAAGACCGGCGGCCATCAGCGGCACCCCGATCATGAGGACACGGCAGATGACCTCCTCCCAGACCGACGCGTTAAGCAGCGAGTACCACAGCATCCATTCCTCGGCGGGGTCTTCCGGCGACGCGGGGTCATAGCCGAACGACGAGACGAGAAGGACAAGTATAAGATTCATCGAGATGTACATCGCAAATAACGTTGCGACACCGTACATAGGCATATCGTCCATTCTGTCGGTATCGCCTCTGAGCACTCTCAGGAGTCCTTCGCGGCTGTTGTACAGGACCAATATGAAAGAAACGATGACGGCGGTCACCAGAAAAATATAGTAAAATTTCGCTGCGACACCGCCGACATAGAACAATAAGACAGGCGAGGGAACGAGGAACAGGATCCCGAGGCGGTAACCGCCCATCCCCGCCGATATGCCGTCCATGGTCCAAAAGACGGCGTATATCTCAAAGAACAGCATCGCGACGCAT
>WRNI01000077.1 GCA_009776695.1 Methanomassiliicoccaceae archaeon | reverse complement strand
TAAGCTTGCCGCTGCTTTCGGTTCTGCTGCGACGAACTCGCACTCCGTCTTTTTTGCTATCTTTTCCCTCATCATGGGGAACACGAACCCCGAGAAATTGGAACCTCCACCCACGCATCCTACCATATAGTCGGGTTCGATATCGGCCTTCTTCATCTGTTCCATCGTTTCAAGACCGATAACGGTCTGGTGCAGCATGACCGCATTCAAGACGCTTCCCAGCGAGTATTTCACCTTGGGATCTTTCACGGCAACTTCGATCGCCTCCGTTATAGCCATTCCCAGAGAACCGGATGTATCGGGATGCTCTTTCAGCATCTTCCTTCCGAAATCGGTCGTAGAGCTTGGTGATGCGTACACCTTCGAACCGTACGTTTCCATTACCGTTCGTCTGAACGGCTTCTGATCGTAGCTTACGCGCACCATGTACACCGTGCAGTCGATATCGAACATGCTTGACGCGAGCGCCAGCGCCGATCCCCATTGCCCCGCTCCTGTTTCCGTCGTTATGGTATGGATGCCGTCCTTTGCGTTCAGGTATGCCTGCGCTAACGCAGAGTTGCCTTTGTGGCTTCCCACGGGACTGAGGTCCTCACGCTTGAAGTATATCTTCGCCGGCGTCTTGAGATACTTTTCCAGACCCGCCGCCCTTTGCAGGGGGCTCGGTCTGTTCAATAGTATGTATTTCTCGCGTACCTCTTCCGGAATGTCTATGTATCGTTCCGTAGACATCTCCTGCTTCACGAACGACTTGCAGAAGATCGCTTCCATGTCTTTCGCGGTGACCGGTTCTTTCGTACCGGGATGCAGCGGCGGCTGCAGTCCTTTAAGGTCTGCCGCGATGTTATACCATCTCTTTGGCACCTCGTCTTCCGACAAGGTCACACGAATATCATTTTTCGTTGACATAATAGTGCCATTTTACAGGCACTATATTAACATTACGTACATTGATGTACTATTATGTACATTAATGAACCAAATAATTGTACGAATTACAAAATGTTCCGGTCATAACCTTAAGTTTCTGTTTGCACCGGACACTTCCGGTGCCATCAGAACGATGCCCGCTGATGATCGTGCGCAGGCGGTCAAACGGCGCCGGGCCGCCAAATCCGTGTTTCACAGAAACATATATATAGAAGTAATAACAAATACAAGTTTGAACAAAACAGGAACAAAGAAGGAGGCATGATGTGGTCAGAGATAAAGCATTGAAAGTGGCCGAGCTCAGGCCGGGCGAAGCGGGAAGGGGCATCGCGAGAATTGATCCCGCATTAATGGACATACTTGATCTTAAAGTGGGTGACATAGTACAGATACACGGTAATAAGAAAACAGTTGCAAAGGTCCTGAAGGGTGATTTCGAGGATACCAACAGAGGAACGATAAGAATAGACGGATTCACGAGGCGGAACGCCGGCACAAGCATCGACGAGCGCGTCGATATTAAGAAAGTACTTGCGAAGAACGCCGAGAAGGTAACATTCTCGCCGACGGAGCAGATAAAGCTTCAGGGCGGGGAAGATTATCTGAGGCAGATATTCGAGGCCCGCGCATTCTCTAAAGGCGATGTTGTTTCGCTGAACATCATGGGCAACAAGATCGACCTTGCGGTGACGTCGTTCACACCGGCGGCTGACGCCGTTATAATGACGCCGAACACCGTTGTAAAGATAAGCGACAAGCCCAGCAGTAAAACCGGCGACATACCGAAGGTGTCGTACGAGGACATCGGCGGTCTGGGTGACGAGGTTAAAAAAGTAAGAGAAATGATCGAACTTCCGCTGAAACACCCCGAACTGTTCAAGAGGCTCGGCGTGGAGGCGCCGAAGGGCGTCCTGCTGCACGGCCCTCCCGGAACGGGCAAAACAATGCTGGCGAAAGCGGTGGCCGGTGAAACAAGCAGCAACTTCGTTTCAATAGGGGGGCCGGCGATAATGAGCAAGTTCTACGGCGAGTCCGAGGAAAGATTGCGTGAAATATTCAAGGACGCCGAGGAGAACGCCCCGAGCATAATATTCATCGATGAGATCGATTCGATCGCGCCCAAGCGCGACGAAGTTTCCGGAGAGCAGGAAAGGCGCATAGTTGCGCAGTTACTCGCGTTAATGGACGGCCTCGAGGCACGCGGTAAAGTTGTCGTGATAGGCGCAACGAACCGCCCGAACGCGCTTGACGAAGCTTTGAGAAGGCCGGGAAGATTTGATCGTGAAATAGAGATAAGCATACCCAACAGGGACGGCCGTCTTGAGATACTGCAGATACACACCAGAGGGATGCCGCTCACGGACGACGTCGATCTTGAGCGTCTTGCCGATCTGACGCACGGTTACGCCGGTGCGGATCTGTCCGCGCTGACGAAAGAGGCGGCGATGGCGGCCCTTCGCCGCATACTTCCCGATCTCGATCTGGAGACGGATGAGATACCGTTCGACACGCTGAATAAAATAAATGTGAACAAGGACGACTTTAACGTTGCCCTCAGGGAGATGCAGCCGTCGACGATGCGTGAGGTTCTGATAGAAAAGCCGCGCGTCCGCTGGGAGGACATCGGCGCGCTGAACGACGCGAAACAGGAACTGAAGGAAGCCGTGGAATGGCCTCTCAAGTATGGGAAGGTGTTCGAGCATATGAGCGCAAAGCCGCCCAAGGGGATATTGCTGTACGGCCCTCCCGGAACGGGCAAAACAATGCTGGCGAAAGCGGTCGCGACGGAAAGCGAGGCTAACTTCATCGCCGTCAACGGACCGGAGTTCCTTAACAAATGGGTCGGCGAAAGTGAAAAGGCTGTTCGCGAAACATTCAGGAAGGCCAGGCAGGCCGCCCCGTGCGTCATATTCATGGACGAGATCGATTCAATAGCGCCCACGCGCGGGACCGGCGGCGACAGCAACGTCACTGAACGTGTGATATCGCAGATGTTAACGGAAATGGACGGTCTTCAGCCGCTGAACGGCGTTGTCATAATCGCCGCTACGAATCGTCCGGACATAATAGACCCGGCGCTGCTGAGACCGGGACGGTTTGATAAGAGCATACTCATCGGCCCTCCCGACAAGGAGTCGAGAGCGTTGATATTCGGTATCCACACGAAGGACAAACCGCTGGACGATGACGTGAAGATCGAGGAACTCGCGGAAATGACGGACGGCTGCACCGGCGCCGACATAGCGGCGATATGCAACGAAGCTGTGATGACCGCCGTTCGTGGGCTCGTCGCAAAAGGCGGGATACCGACGGACGACGAGATCAAAGCGTGCAAAGTAAAAATGAAGTACTTTGTCAGCGCGGTCGATAAATTCGGCCCGTCCGCGAGAGAGGAGCTCGGCAAATATACGGGACTCTACGCATAATTATCATCGGGGGACAGCCCCCGTCCTTTTTTTATAATATCTGAATTTTGCGTTAAAGAGCAATGACGGAGTTTTTGATGAAAAGAAAACTTATTGATCACGGACACGCCGCCGCCTTACCGTCGCGCGGTACGGCCGGGATGCCCGTAACGGTCCCGGCGGACGGGACAATGTTCAAAGATATAAATAGAAGAATAAACACTCTGTATGTCATGGGCAGAGAGGAATTGATAAATGCCACACGCGCAATACTTGCCAGAGCGGGTTACAGCGTATCATCCCCTCTGAACATGAGAAGCGTATGTTTTGACATCGTCGGCCGAAAAAAAGATTCGCTGCTGATAATCAAAGTACTGAGCAACATAGACGCCTTTTCACGTGATAATGCCGATGAGATGAAGATACTTGCCGAAGCATTGGGCGCCAGCCCGATACTCATAGGCGAAAGATCAAGCTCCGGCACGCTGGAGACGGGCATCGTTTACTCAAGGTTCAACATATCCATAATATCCAACGAAACGTTATCGGAGCATCTTCTGGAAGAGGTGCCGCCGTTCATATTCGCGGCGCCCGGAGGGCTTTATGTGAAGCTCGACAGCGACCTTCTGAAACATCTGAGGGAGACGAGGGGCATAAGTTTGGGGACACTGGCGGAAACGGCCGGCGTATCGAGAAGGACGATACAGATGTACGAGACGGGAATGAGCGCCATGATAGACGCCGCGATACGGCTGGAAGAATTCCTTAACGTTCCGATAATCGAGGCGATGGACCCGTTCGGATACAAGAACGAGGACAAGAGCAAAGAGTACGAGATAACCGGCGATAAAAGAACGGACATCCAGATATTCAACATTTTACTGGACATCGGCTGTTCGGTCACACCGACCGCCCGCAGCCCGTTCGAGGCGCTCACGAGAAGCGAGAAGATGGTGATACTCACCGGCCTCGGGAACGAGGATGACCGTCTGCAGCATAAGGCGTCCATAGTGTCCAACATATCAAAGATATCGGGGCAGCGGTCCGTCATCATCGTTGACCGCAAAGGCACGCTTGACAGCATACAGTCCACGGCCATCGTCACAAAGGATGAGATACAGAAGATGGACGACCAATCCGAACTGAAGGACCTCGTACTTGAACGGAGCGGCCACGATGATCAGCATTGACGTGAACGGATGCGCCGTCGATATACTGCCTGTGGTGAAGGGGCTGGTGTCCGAATCCGGTAAAGTAAAAGAGGCCGTGAACGGAACATACGATACGTTCGCAGTATCGCTTGGCAAAGAGGACATAATCGCCGTCGGTCTCAGGGATGAACTGAAGGACGAACATGAGCTTGAGGACATTGATATCGTCTACCTTCACCGTCTGGGCATATTCGGCGAAACTGACGTGCCGGCGCCCGCGTTCTCGGCGCTGGTGGACGCGTGCGGTGAGATCTCGGCGAAGGTGATGCCTCTTGATATCGATGAAGAACCGTACTCGAACGTATATTGCGATATGATAGGAACGCTCGAATTGCTAAGAGAGGGGAGACTTGCCAGGAAGGCCATGAAAAAAAAATTCGACATGTCGTCGCCCGAAGCATTCGTTATATCATGGGATGCGTTCGTCAACGATACCAAAGGATTCCGCGAACTTACGCGCCTGCGGGAGAAGTACATGGCCAACCGTATAAGGATGCTGTCGAAGGATTCGAAGCGCATGCTTGCCGTCGTCGAGGCGGAACGCGTCGAGGGTATCATCTCTGTGCTCGGTGATATCAATGGATGATGCGTGCGAATACTGTGAGCGCAGCCGCGAGGCGGGCCACTCATACTGCGTGGACTGCGGCAGACCTGTCACCGCTGTCCGCGGACCGGCGGAAGGACCGCGGGAAAAGAACGCTACGCTGACCACCGCGGTCAGGGTCGTCGGTCTGATAATACTTTTATCATGCGTCGCGATGCTGTTCTTTGAGATATACGCCGTCTTTTGGACCATGGACGGCATATCGGCGGGGATGGGCGGT
>WRNI01000076.1 GCA_009776695.1 Methanomassiliicoccaceae archaeon | reverse complement strand
ATCGTCGTCGTATCGAAAGGAGGAGGTCTGTACTCCTCCTTTATCGACACGTCGTATGATGATATGATGCCCGTCTTCACAGCTTTGCATTTGCCGAGGGCCTCGTCGGCGGCATCCTTGTTCCAGAACGGGTTTCCGTTATGCTCGCCTTTGAATGCGAGCATACCGAATTTGCCGCCGATCCTCCAGAACGGGACAGGTTTGAAATTCTCTATTTCCTCGTGACGGTCCACCAGAAGTTTCAACGTAGGGCTCTGCACCCTGCCGACGGACAGGAAGTTCTTTCCCACCTGTCCTGAGGATAACGAAACGCTTCTCGTGAGAACGGCGCCCCATGTGAGGTCTATGATCTGCCTGGCCTCGGCGGCGTCCGATAATCTGGCGTCCGGTTCCGTGAGGGAGGAGAACGCCGTTTCGATCTCACTTTTAGTAAGGGCGCTGAACTTTGCCCTTTTTACTTTGTTCATCTCAACACCGGCCGCCCTGACCGTTTCCATGCCGATAAGCTCACCTTCGCGGTCGTAGTCCGTTGCTATGACCACTTCGTCAGAACTTTTGGAAAGGTCGCTTATCGCGTTAAGGGTGCTTTTGGCGCGGACGGTCTTCACCTGCGGCGCGTAAACGAGGTCTGCGGGAGGACTGCCGTTCCAGTCGTTATATTCATCCGGATAATCCAATTCAAGGATATGGCCGCGGAGACTTATGACATTGTATTCGCCGTCCCCGTTGCTGAATGATATTATACTTGCCCCGCCGGAGCTTTTTGTCTTTGAATTCCCGTCGGACAGTATCGTTGATATCCTTCTGGCGGCGTTCGCCTTCTCCGTTATCACTAATTTTCTCATTCAGGGTCTCGAAACGCTACGTATTATAAATCATTGTTGCAAAGAAAGAAAAGACTTGACGAATGCGCGATCAGTGCCGGTGGCCGATATGATGCATATTGCCGGTGGCCGGCGACACCATAGTCAGCTTTCCCCGCAACACACCTTTTACCGACGTTATCTCATCGGTAAGCTCCTTGAGGTCGCCCAGCAGGCCGCTGACCAATAACATCTCCATGCATCTGTCGTGATCCAAATGAACATGGATCGTCGTATTGATGCTGTGACCGCGCTCGTGCTGTAAATTCATCAATTTCTCTTTGACGTTGCTCACCGTGTGATCATATATCATTACAATTATGCCGACCACATACTGATCGGGGTTCTTCCATTCATTTTCCGCTAACGCGTCCCTTACGAGATCGCGTATCGCTTCCGATCTGCTGACGTAGCCTTTCTTCATTATCACGTCATCAAATTCCTTTAACAATTCGGGCTCCAGGGAAACGCCTATGCGGGTAACGCCGTCCATATTGTACGTAATAGGACAGCATAGATATTATCCTATCACACAGAACGGTGTCAGCATACCGTCAGCACACCGTTAAGACTATGTTTTTATATTAATGTAAGATAGCAGAATTGTAATGTAACGGCCCCGAAGGGCCGGGCCCGTTACGCGGGCCAGACGCGTCGTTATTTAGTGAACGTCGATATCGATAACGACAACGATGTCCAAAAGGACAACGACGATCCTTATCCGGATGCACCGGTAAGAACGTGTTTTTATGTCACACACACTACCGGAACGGCTCCGGGCCCCCGGAAAGCAAAAGTCACGGGGACCCGAACTTTCCTTTCCGGTAGGTTCCCTATTCACTAGTTTCTTTATTATACCGCTGATTACAGTTAGCCTTCAACCTCCGCCGTGTTCGCGCCGGATCCGCGGTTTCGGATAAAGAAAATTTATAGATGCACGCCGTAAGCGTTCATGTGACCAATGAGAGCACCGTCAACAAGCTAGTATACTCGCTGGAGGCCTCCGTAAAGGAGGCGGTCAGCGGAAAAAAGGTCGCCATAGCGTTCTCGGGCGGGCTCGACAGCGGCATCATCACCGTCCTGTGCAAAAAGTACGGCGACGTTATGCTTTATACAGCAGGAATAAAAGATGCGTACGATGTCAGAGCGGCGGAGGAGATGGCCGGTATACTCGGACTTCCGTGGAAGCATCTGGAGATATCAGACGATATATTGGAAAAAGAGCTTCCCGAGATGATAAGGATCACCGGCACAGTAAATCCGATAACGTTATCGTTCGAAGTTCCGTTATATTTCGTTCTGAAACATTCTGATGAGGACATAATATTAAGCGGGCAGGGCGCGGACGAGCTGTTCGCAGGCTATTCCAAATATGTGGGCATGAGCAAAGAACAGTTCGCGGACATCGTTAAAGACGATATGGCGCAATTGCTGAACGTAACGATGGAGCATGAACGTAAGACGGCGGAACAATTCGGCAAGACGGTCGTCTGTCCGTACCTTGACGGAAGGGTTGTAAGCTTTGTCAACAGCATCGGCATATCCGGTGTATCGGAAGGAGATATACGCAAACCTTTGTTACGGGACGCCGCAAGGTCGTTAGGTCAGCCGGAACTGGCGGAAAGGCCCAAGAAGGCGGCGCAGTACGGTTCAGGGACGATGATAGCATTACGCTCAATGGCCAAGAGAAGAAAAATGACGGTAAGAGAGATGATCACGGACATGGCAGGCGGCATCCTATGAAACAATATCATGATAACAGGGACGCCGGTAGGAAGGCCAGGGCAGCGTTCAAGAATGCAGATACATCACACAGGAACGACAGCGGCATGCGTCTGTTCATCGCCGTGAATTTCAGCGATGATATGATATCCCGTCTTACGGAGATACGTGACGGACTGCGCTCAAATTCCGAGCGGGGAAGGTTCACATCATCCGGCAACATACATCTGACGCTCGTTTTCATCGGAGAATGCGATGAAAAGCAGACTGACACCGTAAAATCGGTAATGGACTCCGTCCGTTTCGGACAGTTCGAGATCACAGTGGACCGGATAGGACGGTTCCGCCGCGGCAGCGGGGACATATGGTGGGCCGGCGTTCGTGATAATGCACAATTATCAAATGTTCAGAATTATATTACAAAAAAGCTGACCGCCCTCGGTTTTGATATCGACGGACGTGATTACACACCTCACATAACATTAGGGCGTGATGTAAGAACTGACGAGAAACAAAAGGACGTCGGACCGTTCGCTGAGAATGTGAACGCGATAGACCTGATGAGATCGGAACACATTGACGGAAAGCTGGTCTATACAAAAATATACAGCAAAGAGGCGGAAAAATGATCTCGCGGCCGGTATGGTGACATCTCATGGGATTCATGGAATGGATGGACGGCCTGGGAATGAACAGGATGCGCTTCGGCCTTGATAATATAACGGAATTGCTGGAAAGGCTCGGTAACCCTCAGAACAATTTCAGATCGGTACATATCGCAGGCTCGGACGGAAAGGGATCGACGTGCGCCATGATATATTCAGTACTTCTGAGCGCCGGCATACGCGCAGGACTGTACACATCGCCTCATCTGATAAAATTCAACGAAAGGATATCCGTTAACGGTAACGAAATATCTGACGGCGAACTGGAAGATCTTGCGGCGACCGTCATACCCGTTGTTAACGAAATGTTATCGGAAGGCTTCGACTGCACCTTCTTCGAAGCGGCAACGGCAACGGCGTTCCTTCATTTCTCAAGGAAGGGCGTTGAATACGCGGTACTGGAAACGGGGATGGGGGGAAGACTCGATGCTACGAACACCGTAATACCTGAAGTTACAGCAATAACGAACATATGCGTCGAGCATGCCGACATCCTCGGTGACACTGAGGAGAAGATAGCATTCGAGAAAGCGGGGATAATAAAAAAGAATGTTCCCGTAATAACGGCGAACACCGGCAACGTGCTCGGTGTCATCAAAAGCGTTGCAAAGGATATGAGCGCGCCCGTTATCGCAATAGATGAGGACGACGTGAAAATAATATCATTCGATAAAGGGCGCGCAACGATGCGTTACCTCGATAACGTATACGAAATAGGCATACCCGGAAAGTGTCAGGCTGAGAACGCGGCGATAGCGATAGAATGCGTGAAAAATCTGAGGAAGAAGATATCGGACGAGAACATCGCAAAAGGGCTGAAGGACGTCGTATGGAAGGGAAGGATGGAATATCTTTCCGATAAGAACATAATAATCGATGTGACGCACACGGTCGCCGGTGCTGGGAGACTGGCCGATGATGTTCTTGACACTTACGGAAAAGTGACGCTGATCATCGGCATGTTCGGTGATAAAGATGCGGACAGCATATGCAGATCGCTCTCCCGTGTCGCATCGCGGATCATAGTGACCGCACCAAATTCGGAAAGGGCGATGCCCCCGGATGAATTGGCAGAGATAATGAAAAAGTATTCCGATAGCGTATCATCGAAAGGCAGCATAAAAGATGCGATAGATTCAGTAAAAGGTAACGGGACCGTCCTGATAACCGGCTCGCTCCATATGGCAGGGGAGGCGATGGCATACCTGAAAATAAAATGACGGTAATATTGGACAGACTTTCCAGAGAGCACGGAAGGGGCGCATATCCGGGACGCTCATCGGAAGGTTTATCACCGGAATGGGACGCGTCGCCGTTCCATGTGCTGATGGCAACGATCCTTTCGCAAAGGACGAAGGACAACAACACCAGGAAAGCATCGGACGCGCTTTTCAAAAGATTCGATTCGATAGAGCAGATAGCATCCGCGGACATTGACGAAATATCCGAGCTGATAAGACCTGCCGGCTTCCCGAAACAAAAAGGCAAAGCACTGATAGACGTATGCAATATCCTGACAGAACAATACAATTCTACCGTTCCGTCAGATATTGATGAACTGTTAAAATTACCGATGGTCGGTCGTAAGACAGCGAACTGCGTCCGTTCGTACGCATTCGGGATTCAAGCGATATGCGTTGACACGCACGTCCACAGGATCGCAAATTTAATGGGGCTCGTGAGCACACGCAGCCCGGACGAAACCGAATTTGAATTAATGAAAATAACTCCGGAGGACAGATGGTCCGATGTTAACCGCTACATAGTAAGGCACGGTCAAACGGTATGTCTTCCCAATAATCCCAAATGCGATAAATGCTCAATAGCGGACATGTGCGACTATTATATCATTGTGCGATAAATGCAGTATATTTTTCCATGGTTTTATCAGAATGACCTAGATTATTGCTTTAGTTATAATTAGATATTAATATCATTGTTAACATTTATATTAACAGCGAGTTGAAAATTTCTGACGACATGACAGTAGGAATGACGGCAGAAACAATCAAATAAAAGACAGAAGGAATATGACCATGAAAGGAAACATTCGTGTTTTATCGTTGATAGCAGTATCAATGCTATTGGCAGTGCCCTTCGCGTCAATTGCGCTTGAAACGTCCGGTAACGGCGGATACAGCGCAAACGACGACGGGGGGGGGGGGG
>WRNI01000075.1 GCA_009776695.1 Methanomassiliicoccaceae archaeon | reverse complement strand
GCAGGCGACGATACAATGTCGCTTACGTTGTTCGTGGCTTTAGCTCCGACGATTACATATGCGTCAACTGCACTGCCCGACGGTCTTGTCGGAGCGGCGTACAGCGAAACGCTGACGGCAGACGGCGATGCAACGATCGTCTGGACAGTAGACAGCGGTGCTTTGCCCGATGGGTTGGCATTGTCACCTGCGGGTGTCATATCGGGAACGCCGACAGCGAACGGTACGTTCAATTTTGATGTGAAGGCAGAGAACAGCGTAGGCGACGATACAATGTCACTTACATTGTTCGTGGCTTTAGCTCCCACGATCACATATGCATCCGCTACGCTGCCAGACGGTCTTGTCGGAGCGGCGTACAGCGAAACGCTGACGGCGGACGGCGATGCAACGATCGTCTGGACGGTAGACAGCGGTGCTTTGCCCGATGGGCTAACGTTGTCGTCTGACGGCATCATATCCGGAACGCCGACAGCGAACGGCACGTTCAGCTTTGTCGTAAAAGCTGAGAACGGCGTAGGCGATGATACGATGTCTCTTTCGATGTTCGTTGCGTTATCACCGACGATAACGACTGCATCACCGTTACCGAGAGGAATTCTTGGGTTAGCATACAGCGAAACGTTAACGGCTGATGGCGATGCGACGATATCGTGGTCAATAGACAGCGGCGATCTGCCCGATGGGCTGACGATGTCGTCCGACGGCATCATATCGGGAACGCCCACAGTCAACGGCACGTTCAGCTTTGTCGTAAAAGCGGAGAACAGCGTCGGTGACGACACGATGTCGATATCATTGTTCGTTGCGTTATCACCGACGATAAGATCGTTCTCGATAGCGTTGCCTGAAGGCACCGTAGGAACGGAATACGAGCTGGACCTTGCGGCCGACGGCGATTCGACGATAACGTGGACATTGGACAGCGGCGCTTTGCCCGACGGACTGACATTATCGCCTGACGGCATAATATCGGGAACGCCTACTGCGAAAGGTGTATTCGATTTCGTCGTGAGAGCGACGAACTCCGCCGGAACAGATACGATGGCGATGACCATTAAGGTGAATTACAAGGACAACACACTGACCGTGATATCGGTCACGGTATTGTCGCTGCTCGCTTTGCTCGCGGTCGGCTTCGTTGTCGAAGGGTCCGGGAAAGGAAAGTAATGTTCGCGTAAAACCATAAACAAACACGGAGGCGCCCCCGGCGCCTCCTGTCTTCACCCTATTCTTTTTCATCGACCGTCAGCATTGAGATGCTCATCATACAGGAACTGTGCGCGGCGTTATACGGCGGACATACGAATAATGTTAAACGGATGAACCATATGACATGGTATGCTTTACTCCGACATCGCGTCCGTTTTCGACAGGATAGAGAGAACAAGCAGCCGCCTTGAGATGACGTCGATACTCTCAGACCTTTTCAGAACGCTCGATCCTTTGTCATTACGTAACGTTGTATATCTTTCTCAGGGAAAGCTCCATCCGGACTTCTTTCCTCAAAAGCTTGGGATGTCCGATAAGCTTGTTCTCAAAGCGATATCGTTAACGTCAGGGTTCAGCGACGATCATGTGGAAAAACTGTCGGTGAAGGAAGGCGACCCGGGAACGGTCGCCGAGATGCTGATGAAAGAGAAGAAACAGATGGCATTGTTCTCCGAATCTCTGACCGTTGAACGTGTTATGAAAGGATTGATCGCAATAGAATCATCCGACGGCAAGGATTCGCAGGAGCGCAAGATGAAACTCCTTGCGAACATGCTCCACGATTCCGATCCTGTCGAAGCGCGCTATCTGTGCAGGATCGTTACAGGCAGAATGAGAGTGGGCGCCGGATCGATGACCATACTGGACGCACTGGCATCGTCGTTCGCGGATAAGAGCGACCGTCCCGAGATAGAGAGAGCATTCAACGTCACGTGCGATATGGGCCTCGTCGCCGAGACGCTTGCGTCCGGAGGGATGGACGCGATACGCAATGTGAAAGTGACCATCGGAAACCCGATAAAGGTGATGCTCGCGGAACGCCTTCCGTCGCTGAACGAAATAATGGAAAGGATGGAAGGCAGGTGCGCGATGGAGTACAAGTACGATGGGATACGAGTGCAGGCACACATCACAAAGAACGAAGTAAAATTATATTCCAGGCGCCTGGAAGATCTTACAAAGAACTTTCCCGACATCGCATCATCACTGAAGCACGCCCTCAAGGGAAAGGAGGCGATCGTTGAAGGAGAATGCGTTTCCGTTAATGTGAACGACGGAAAGATGCTTCCTTTCCAGGAAGTGACGCACAGACGGAGGAAGCACGGAATGGAGAACGCCGTCAAAGAATATCCGGTAAGGATATTCCTTTTCGATATATTGCAGAATGACGGCGAGGACGTGACGCTGCGTCCGTACACGGAAAGGCGTGACATACTGTCATCGTCGTTCGGTGATGACGAGAACATAATCATGTCCAACATGCGGATAGTGACATCGGCGGAAGAGGCGGAAAGTTTCTTCAATGAGGCGTTATCGGCAGGATGCGAAGGCATAATGGCCAAATCAATATCCGACGCGTCGGTATACAGAGCGGGATCCAGAGGGTTCCTTTGGATAAAGTACAAGAAGGACTACCATACCGAAACGATTGATACGTACGATCTTGCCGTCGTCGGAGCATTCTACGGCATGGGGAAGCGCAAAGGACGTTACGGGGCGCTTCTTATGGCGTCGTACGACAGCGAGATGCAGACGTACGCCACCGTATGCAAATTGGGAACGGGCTTCGATGATGCTTTCCTGGACTCAATGCCGGAACTTCTTGATAAGCATAAAACAAACGAAAGGCCGGCGGACGTCGATTCGAAGATGATACCCGATGTATGGTTCGTTCCGTCGGTCGTACTGGAGATCACCGGCGCGGAATTAAGTTTAAGTCCCATACACACGGCCGCCGCCGGCGTCTTCAAAGAGGACGCCGGCCTCGGCCTCAGATTCCCCAGATTCACAGGACGCATAAGAGACGATAAAGGAGCGGAAGATTCCACGAGCGTCAGCGAGATAATGGAACTGTACGAGATGCAGAGAATGTAGTATCCTGTTCTGCAGGCATTCATTCAACGCACCGTTTAATAATGAGCCAGCATACAAATATATGTTAACGGCGAACAGAATATAACATTCGGAAAAGCCTTCGTAATATAAAAAATATATAAAGTTTTATAATGAATAACTGTATTCTTATGTTTGGAGGAATCACTCTGAAAATAAAGGATATAAGTGCGGCAGCTGTTCCGATAATGGCGATATTGACTATCGCCGTTCTTTTCGGCGCGGCCGTCATGTTCGGGGCGCTTGCTATGTCAGGCGGATCCGACGCTGACGACGGAGATGACGCGGGAGACGACTTCGGGGACGATATCGGGCCTGGTGACGACACCGGCGATGATACCGGAGACGACACAGGTGATGACACCGGCGATGATACCGGAGACGACACAGGTGACGACACCGGCGATGATACCGGAGACGACACAGGTGATGACACCGGCGATGATACNGGNGACGACGGACCCGGGGACGATCCTGAGCCCGGCGATGATCCGGAGATCTGAGACGACCGGCAGTTCTTCATAACCGAACAAACACTTTCGCGTGAGCGGGGGCATCCGTCCCCATTTTTTCTCTTTCAATGCTGTTCTCACGTGACCGTTCATATTATCTGATAGAATATGAGAACGCACAGAGCGTAACCGCACCGTCACGGAAGGATTACGAAAGGTTTAAGATTGAAAGGGTATTCGAGGGGAATATGGAGCTCAATCTGGTCGAGAAAACAAAGGATTCCGTAATGATAAGGATCAAGGACGCCAACATGACGCTTATCACACCGCTTCTTCACGTGCTGTCGGACGATTCGAATGTATCAATGGTCCGTTACGCCGATGAGCACCCTGAGCTTGAGGACCCCATTATTTTCGTCTCTGTCAAGAAAGGCACGCCGGAGGAGGCTATCAAAAAGGCCGCCAACGCGATGTCCAAATATTATTCGGCGCTCGACATAAAAAAATGATCCCATGTACCGTATTTGCAGGACCGCGGAAGCAGATATCGGGATGCGTTATTATCTCACGGACACGGAAGGGACGGGCGGCCGTATAAAAGCGGAGCCCGAGGATTTTATTGTCAGAGAGATATCAAAACGTCCTGACGAAAAGACAGGCGGACGTTTTATCATCGCCGAGGTAACAACAAGGAACTGGGAGACTAACCGTCTTGTCCGCATGCTGTCAAGATCGATGGGCATCTCCAGAGAGAAGATAGGATTCGCCGGCACGAAGGACAAACGCGCGGTAACGACACAGCTGATGTCCTTCGAAGCGCCCGATGAGGCATTATCGAAGGTCGATCTCAAGGATATATCGATAAATAACGCATACCGTTCCGCGCGGGACATCAGGATAGGAGATCTCGAAGGTAACGATTTTAACATAACGGTAAAAGATTGCTCCGTGCGGTCAGAAGAGATATCGTCCGTCATCGATGACGTTACAGCCGAGATAAGATCATTGGGAGGCTTTCCCAATTATTTCGGAGTTCAGAGGTTCGGGACGTCAAGGCCGATAACGCACCTGGTCGGCGAGAAGATAGTACGCGGCGATATGAGAGGGGCCGTCGATATCTATCTGTCAGAACTGTCGGAGCACGAGTCCCCGGAAACAACAGAGGCAAGAAGGATGCTCGCCTCCCGTTCTGAACTGAAGGATGCGCTGAGGATCATGCCCAAGACGATGTCCTTCGAAAAGATAATGGCCGAACACCTGATCGAACATCCGGACGACGATATCGGCGCTATATCGAAGCTTCCGCCGAACCTCCAGATGATGTTCACCCATGCTTACCAATCATACCTTTTTAACGAAATGCTGAGCAGAAGGATGGAGGCGGGCATCCCGCTTAACGCACCGACAGAAGGCGATATCGTCATACCCGTTGACGGCGGCGGTATACCGATCCATGAAAGGCCGTCCGCGGTGACATCCAGGAACGCGGACCTGGCGGAAAAACAGGTACGCGCGGGAAAGGCGTTCATTACGATATCGTTATTCGGCATCGAGACACAGACCGCCGGCGGTAAGATGGGCGAGATAGAGAGAAGCGTGATCGATAACGAAAAGATAACGAACGATGACTTCATGGTACCCGGCCTTCCGCACTGCAGTTCCAAAGGCAGCAGGCGTGAGATCGTTTGCCCCGTCGGCGATATCGGGAGCAATGTAAGCGGCAACAATTATACAATAAAGTTCTCGCTTCCCAAAGGGAATTACGCAACATGTCTTCTCAGAGAGTACATGAAGTCTGATATGATGTCATATTAGCTGTATGCGTAACGCACCGGCACACGCATTCCGCAGACGTGTGCGTTGCGTCAGATATGCATGTCCGTGCCTTTCTTGTTCCTCTTGGCCAGCCTTCCGATGGTGTTCGCCGTATGGACGCCGACGTTGAATTGCTTCATGATGTTGTACGTGCTTATGTCGCCCGATCTTTCGGACGCTTCGGCGGCGGCCGCCGAGATCTTCTCCGAGAA
>WRNI01000074.1 GCA_009776695.1 Methanomassiliicoccaceae archaeon | reverse complement strand
CGAACTGTAAGAAACAGAAAGGGCACGACGTCACCACCGCTATTGCGCCCGCTTTCTTTATTGACGATATCGATTCGTTCATCACCTTCATCTCCAATTCCGGATCGACGCCCGCGAGACCTCCCCCGCAGCATAAGTTATCGTTAAGCGATACGGGGTCACCGCCTAACGCTCTGATTATGTCCGATAACATATCGGATGCGGAGAGACCTTTCATCTTACAGGCGGACTCGCAGTGACACCCGGGGAATACGGCAAGAGTGAAATCTATCTCCGTGACGATGTTCTTCTTTATCTTGTCCAGACGGCTGTGCAGGAACTCGAGCATCCCGACGACCTCCGATACCTTTACGTCATGGCCCATCTCGTTCATCATACCGCTTACCTCGTTCCTTCCCTCGGGCGACGAAAGTTCGCGCCCCGCGTCAGATAACGACATGTTGCAGCCGTCGCAAAGCGTCAGTATCTTTCTTCCGGACGCTATCGAATGCAGTCTCGCGCAGACGTTCAGCCATGTGCCCGGCCCGATCGATCTTAATCCGACGGGCTCCATGCAGCATGTGAACCCTTCCATTTCGTCTATGGTCTCGCCTAACTTTTCGAATATGAACTTAGTTGCCGCCTCCAGGAACGGCAGCCTCGACTGGGCGAGGCACCCTGTGTAAAGGACGTGATCACTCATGGCGGAACCCCGTCCCTGATATTATCTTCCTTATTTCGGCTACCGATCCGTCGTCCCTGTTTATCGCTTCGAGTCCCAATTCCGCTCTTCTTTTGTTCACCGCGTCGTTCACGGGGAACGCGCGGCCTTCCTCCGCGAGCGTCCCGCTCGCCTTCATGAACCTTCTCGGGAATTCGCCGGATGCCGTCTCCAGATATCTTAACGAGCGTATGGCGCCGGTCACGTCTATCTCTTCGGGACAGTTCATGGAGCACCTGTGGCACATCAGGCATTTCCAGACGTTCATTCTGAGTTCCGACGCGGACGATGACGTATCCGCGTCAATAAGCGCGTATATCACGGAATCGGGATGAATGCCGCCGTTGCGGCCGCTTGGACATACGCTGTCGCATACGCCGCACCGTATGCATGATGATAACGAGAATGACGATACGATATCACCGGCCGTCCTGAGCATGCCCTTATTAGCACATCCGATTTATCAATCCTTCGCAGCGAAGAAACAGATTTACATTCGTATATCGTTACGGGGTGCATGAGAATTGAGGATCACAAATGTCAGTTCTGCGGAAAAACTGCAACAAATTTCGTGTTCGCGGCATTCGTCTGCGATTCCGACGAGTGCATTGAAAAGGCAAGAAAAGAAAGAGGAGGACCGGGAGGCCACATGAAGAGGAAGGCCCAAGGTCTTCCGATACTTCCCGATGACGACGCGGATCAGTGACGGAACACACGGCATCCCGTGAATATCATCGCCATATTGTGCTCATCGGCGGCATCGATCACTTCCTGATCTCTTATCGACCCGCCCGGCTGTATTATCGCCGTGACGCCCGCTTTCGCCGCTTCATCAACGCCGTCGCGGAACGGGAAGAACGCGTCCGATGCCATTACGCTTCCTTTCGTGCCGTCGCCGCCTTTCACCCTTGCGATCATCGCCGAATCGACACGGCTCATCTGGCCCGCGCCTATACCGACGGCCCGCTCCTCCTTCACATAGACGACGGCGTTCGATGTTACATGCTTTGCCAGCTTCCAGGCGAAGCCGAGAGCCTTCAGCTCATCTTCGCTGGGAGCACGCTTTGTCACGACTTTCAATGTGGTGGTATCTATGACAATATCCTCGTCCGTCTGAACGAGAAGGCCGCCGTATATCTTCTTGATCTTGTTCTCTCTCCGCCTTTCCGACGGTGATATCGGCGAGTTCGTCCTGAGAAGACGTATATTCTTCTTCTTTGTCAGCGTTTCAAGCGCACCGCCTTCGAAATCAGGCGCTATGACAGCTTCGACAAAATATTTTGCGATCTCCTCCGCTGTACGAACGTCACAAATTCTGTTCAGGCATATCACGCAGCCGTACGCCGATAACGGATCGACCGCGTATGACGTCACGAATGCGTCGTAGATGTTATCGGCGGACGCGAGACCGCACGGGTTCGTATGTTTCATCACGACGGCCGTCGGTCTTTCAAAATCCATCGCGATGTCCAGCGATTTATCCAGGTCTAAGATGTTATTGAATGACAATTCCTTACCGTGAAGCTGTTCCGACCTTGCGACCGTCGTCCCCGAGGTGAACGGATCTCTGTAGAACGCCGCTTTCTGATTGGGATTCTCGCCGTACCTGAGGTCCATGACCTTCTCCGAGGGCATAGGCAGCGAGTCCGGGAAACCGTGGCAGAACTGCCTATGCATCACGGAGGCGATCATCGCGTCGTAGTTCGCCGTCATGACGAACGCTTCGGCCATCAGCCTTGACAATAACGTAACATCAAGCGAGCCGTTCTCCCTCAGCTGTTCAAGAACGTCATTGTATTGCCCCGGGTGCGTTATCACCGCCACATGGCCGTAGTTCTTCGCTGCCGCGCGTATCATGCTCGGCCCGCCGATGTCTATGTTCTCAACGATATCGTCAAGCGAGGCTTTGCTGAGCACCGTCTCTTTGAACGGATAGAGATTCACAACGACCATGTCTATCTTCCCGATGTTCATCTCCTTTATCTTGTTCATGTGATCTTGATCGTCCCTCTTCGCCAGTATGCCGGCGTGCACGTTCGGATGCAATGTCTTGACGCGGCCGTCAAGCATCTCCGGGAATCCGGTTATCTGAGAAACTTCCTTGACATCAAGCCCGCTGTCCTTCAGCATCTTGTACGTACCGCCCGTTGATATGAGTTCGACGTTCATTTCGGACAATGCCTTTGCAAACTCTGCGATACCTTCCTTGTCGGACACGCTGATAAGCGCTCTCTTTATTGCTGCCAGTTGAACTCCTCCGGGGAGGTGCGCACATGCATGCGCACCAGCCTATGTATAGTGGCAACCGTAATAAAACTGATTGCATGCATCCGTGTGCGCACGGCGCAGAAGGAACAAATGTAAATATATGCGAAGTTCCTCACGCAGGACAGTGCCGAGGTAATCTAGTCCGGTAAGGTGGTGGTCTCGAAAACCACTGGCGGCAACGCCTCGGGAGTTCAAATCTCCCTCTCGGCGCCATTATAATTCCGCTCAGCTGTGCGCAAATGGTATTAACGGGATAAGGCATTGACCGCTTCAGAGGTTACGTTATGCAGCTGATCGATTTTGTGGATGCCTGTGACATGGGCTCGAAGAGCGAGATAGAGGTGTTCGAGCTCCTTTGTTATTACAGGGTCAAAGAGACCGGAAATATCTCCTTCTCGGTGAAGAAGATGATGGACCTGTACGGAGAGGCCGGTCTTACGGCGCCGGACAGGTCATCGCTGGAGAAGCAGACAAAGAAGCATCCGCTGTTCAAGCCGTACGGCATCGAAGGGACGTTACGTTTCGCGTACGGCGTTCTTGATACCTTTGACAGGAAGTACGGGCATCTGTGGTCCGTGACGGCATCGCCGGCGTCACCGGCCGCGGCGGCGTCGAAAGGACAAGTGCAGCTGATGGACTTCGCCGACGCATGCGGTCTCGCGTCACGTACGGACGCGGAAGCGTTCGAGCTGCTTTGTTATTACCTAACAAAAAGCAGCGGAACGAGATCGTTCATCGCCCGCGATATGCTTGACCTTTACGGCAGGGCGGGGCTTCCGATGCCCGATAGGACAACACTGGAGAAGATGACCCGTAAACATTCATCGTTCCGCGTGCACGGCATCGAGGGAGCGCTAGAGTTCGTACCGGGCGTCCTCGGCTCGCTTGACGCGAGATACGCCGGCATCTGGACGGACGTTTCTCAAAGCAAGACCCCGAACGCCGCCCCGGCGGACGCCGAGATCATATCTGAGGAAAGATTCTGCGGCAGGCGCGACGGTCTTGATAAGATGATAAAACAAATAAACTCGTCCTACAGGGACGGTTCGTTCGATGCTTGCGCATTGGTAATGAGAAGACTGCTTGAGGCCGTCATAATATTGGCGTTCCAGTCCAACGGTATCGAGGACGAGATACGTGACGGCGGCCATCTCAGATATGAGGACATCGTCCGCAAGGCCGCCGAAAGCGGCGTTCTTGCGCTTTCGAAGAAAGGTATCGATATCGCAGCCGTATCAAAAATTGGCGATTATTCTGGAAAGGGAGCGACGTACACGTTCGGCGCCAATGATATAAATGCGGTAAGGGTAGGATACAGGAACGCGATGGAAGCGCTGTACGATCTGGCCAAACTGTGATGGTACGCGGTAAAAATCTAGGTCGCTTATTTATACAAGAACGGTGACTTTAACCGCATGGCAGAAAGACCTACATTTTTGTCAATAATTTGCATACTGCTGACCTTGTACGGACTTCTGGTACTGTTACTCGGAATATTATGCATAGCCATGGAAGAGACCATAAAAGATATCCTGGCGGACATCGTTGATTTTGGTGATCTGACGACGGCGATCGGTGTCATCGCCATAATAATCGGATTGCTTGTGCTGGCGGTCGCATACTTCATGTGGAAGGGCATGGGCATCGGATGGTACCTTGCCATGATATTCCTAGTGATCAACGCCATCGACGGGATATTGTCGTTCCCTATCGGTGTTATCATGCTGCTCATTACGATCGCACTGATATATTACTTCATGAGAGAGAACGTCAGAAGATATTTCGGAACATAAGTATGCAGTAAACATCAGGGACGGCCCCGATCTTAAATCTTTTTCATTTTTCAAAATTTAAATTTTTGAATACTTTACTTTTTGAAGAATCCTTTCGATCTTTTCGGATTTCCCGCTTTGTCATCGAGTTTTCTGAGACATTCTTTTTCTTCTTCCGATACTTTGACCGGAACGGTTATCCCGACACGCAGGAACATATCGCCCCTTGAATTCCCTCTGAACTTCGGCAATCCTTTGCCTGAAAGTCTCAGAACGGCGCCCACCTGGGTTCCCGGAGGTATTGTCACTTTCGCGGTCTCGCCGTCTATTGTCGTAACGTCCTCCGTTCCTCCGAGCACGAGACGCGGATACGTTGTTACGATGTCCGCCCACAGATTGATGCCCTCACGCTCGAATCTTTTATCTTCCTTCACGTGAACGATCACATAGAGATCGCCGGCGGGGCCTCCGTTGTGGCCCGCGTCGCCCTCTCCCTGAAGACGCAGCCGCATCCCGTCCTCGGCGCCCTTGGGTATCGCGACACTGACAACGTTAGTTCTTGATATCCGTCCGGAACCGCGGCACTTGGGACATCGTTCTTTGTACGTGCGCCCGGAGCCTCCGCATTTCGGACAGTCGGCGACGGATGCCATCCTTCCGAACGGGGTGGTGCGCACCATCTGCACCTGACCGGAGCCTCCGCATTGTTCGCATGTGCTTACTTTACCGTCCTTGCCCCCGGTACCGCTGCAGTCGCCGCATATATGCGTTTTGGGCACCTGTATCTCCTCCGTCCTTCCGTTGAGGACGTCGGTCATCGTTATCTTCACGTCATAACGTAACGACTCGCCCTGCGCGGGCGCGTTCTTCGGCCTCCGCGAGCCGCCGAAG
>WRNI01000073.1 GCA_009776695.1 Methanomassiliicoccaceae archaeon | reverse complement strand
ATGGATATCTCCCATCTTTTCAGTTTGTGCCTGCTGCCCAGGTTGGACAATACTCTCTCTCTCGCGGCGTCTTCGTTCTCGGCCGCCACTTCGACGGTGAAATCCTGTCTGTTTCTTGTGTCCTTAAAGGAACCTTTTGCTCGGAAACCCTTCATTGCAACTACCGAGACGAAGAATTATATCTATTGAATAAAGCTTTTGGTCATTCTGTGCCTAAATGAGCTTTGATAGCGAGACGTTAACAATATATTTGCCGGGAAGGCCGTTCCCGTCGCTCTCCGTCACGGGAACGGGATGCGACCAAATGTGCGAGCATTGCAAAGGCGCGCACCTCAGACATATGAAAGATGTTTCCTGCGGGTCCGCCATGTCCGCGGCGGTAGACGATATAATATCGTCAGGCGGTCACGGCATGCTTGTGAGCGGGGGATGTGATAAAAGGGGAAGCGTCCCCGTCATGAACGTCATCGATGACATTGAGCGCGCGGTCCGCAGCGGACTGAAGGTCAACGTTCACACCGGTTTTCTGAACGAGGATGACGCGGAACGTCTCGTATCCGCGGGTGTAAGGGAATTCTCGGTAGATGTGCATCAGGACCCCGTCATCATAAAAGAGGTGCTGCACCTTGATGTCTCACCGGACGCATACTCGGAAATGATCGACATAATCGTCAGCGCGGGCGGCAGACCGGTGCCGCATCTGACTGCCGGTTTCGGTACATACGACCTTCTGGCGTCGGCGGAACTTGTCAGGGACAAGGGGCTGAATGAGATCACGCTGCTTGCGCTGGTGCCCGTGAAGGGCACCATAACGGAGAATTCGTTAATAACGGAGGATACGATAGTTGAGGCCGCGAGGATGCTTAAAGGGATGGGATTCGAAGTGACGCTGGGCTGCATGCGCCCGCGTTTCCATCGCGGCCTTGAGATAAGGTGTATAGATTCTGGTATAAAAAGTATAGCTAACCCTTCCCGTGATACGGTGGCGTGGGCCAGGGAAAAAGGAATGAAAATCGTTGAAAAGCATACGTGCTGCTGTTTCACTCGTTAACAATGCCGTGACCGTGATCCGCGAGCTTACGGCCAATAAGAAAAACGGCCGCGTATTCCGGCACTTCCGTCTCGCCTTTCAGTAACATCCGTTCACCGAGCATTGTTATTTCTGTGTCACGTTTCATCGTTATTTTTACGGCGTCGGATGAGTACTCTTTGGGAACGGCGTCCTCCAGCGGATCGAAATCATCAAGCCCGTTGCGCGAGAGCGGCGTCACGCGCAGGCCGCTCTTCCCGTGCACGGAACCGGGAAGCCGTATCAATCGTTTTATATCGGCCGTCACGGGCTCGTCCACTTCCCCCGATAACGAAACGACGACGTCCTCCGACATTATCCTCATAAGAATTTCCTGACTCTTTTTCGTCAGCGTCGCCATGGTGTTGCGTTCGAACATCGCGTTCACGGACGACGCCACGTCGTCCTTTACCTTTGCGATCGTCTTATCAGCGGTCTTCCCTATGCTCGGGTACTTCTTTTTCAGTTCCTTTGCGTCCATTGCCATCAGGTCGTCCGCCACGGCCGCAAGGCCGTCCCTCAGCCTCAGCCTCCACCCGCCGGAGTCCGCCTTCGGTATCAGGCGGTCCAGCGTGACGTTGGTAAGCTTCCGGCCGCCGAGGTTCACCGCCGACGTGACGGTACCTTTTTCCGGGAACGTCCAGTTCATGTCAAGGCCTTTTGACGTAACGTAATCGACTATCTCCCTTCTTTCCGGCGAACCGAGCGTCAGCACCTTCGGCGACGATACGTGAGCGTGATATCCCCGTCCGCCGGAAAAGACGATGTTCACTTCCTCCTCTTTGAACCCCAGATCGCCGCATATGAACGAATCGACGAGATTGATCATCTCCTTCTTGATCTGTTCAAGCATCTCGGCGTACGTCATCTTATCGGCGCCTTTCAGATGATCGGCGTCAAGATCGAATATCAGATCGGCGCCCAGCCACATCTTCTCGTCCATCGTCGGCGCCGCCGGGTCTCTGTAATACGCGGTCGAGTAATAACAATGCGAAGGCACCTGCGCTATCAGGAATCTGCGGACATCGTCGGCTTTGGTGAAACCGAGGTGCCGCTGCACGAACGTCCTGTCGAAGAACATGAATCCGAATTCTCTTCTGCCGAATCGTTCAGGAAGTACCGGTGCGTTCGCCTTGTAATATCTGCGGAACGCTTTGAGCAGGAACCTGGAGTTCTGATCCATCGGAACGAGTAGCGCCGAACAACATATAATTACATTGTCCGTATTCTTTGGGATGTGACGGAAAAGGTACCGATATACGACAACCACGTGCATCTCAGCCCGAGCGGACGTAACATTGATGCGCTGAAGGAGTTCGAAGCGGCCGGAGGCACAGGTATAACGTTAGTTACGTTACCTTACGAAGAGATAGAAATATCCGACGCGGACAGCTTCCTCAGATCGTATAACGTAACGTTATCAATGGCCGAACGTGCGAGGGAGATGACCGGCGTTCACGTCAACGTTGCCGTCGGTCCGTATCCTGTTCTCCTGTTACCGCTTGCGGAACGGTTCGGCATTGAAAAGGCGGAGAAGATAATGAAAGACGGCATGCGTACCGCCGCCGGTCTCGTCGCGTCCGGCAAAGCGGACGCGCTCGGCGAGATCGGAAGACCGCATTTCGACGTTCCGGCGGAAATAAAAGAGGCGTCCGATCGTATACTCGTATACGGTATGGAACTTGCGGCGGAGAACGGATGCCCGGTGATAATACACAGCGAGTCCGGGTCGCCCGAGCTCATGAAAGAGCTGTCAGAAATGGCGAGGTCCGCATCGTTAGACCCCGGGATGGTGATAAAGCATTTCTCACCGCCGCTGGTGCGCGATGACGAGACTTACGGAATATTCCCGTCGATACCCGCATCGAGGAATGCGGTGCGTGAGGCCCTCGGCAAAGGCGATCGCTTCATGCTTGAGACCGATTACATAGACGATAATGCGAGGCCCGGCGCGGTGATGTCGATAACCACCGTGCCGAAAAGGGTGAATGCGTTGCTCTCATCGGGCGGGATGTCCTCGGAGACGGCATGGAAGATATGCCATGACACACCGGAGAGGATGTTCCGCCGGTGAGCACAGAAAAGCATTAATCCGGACGCGGACGTTGTCGGTAACGGGAGCGTCAATGAAAATAGCGATGATGGTCGATTCGCACCATCCGGTGAGGGACGGGGTCGTGGCGGCCATCGACACCTTACGGAAAGGTCTTGAGGAACGCGGTCATGATGTTATTCTGATAGCTCCCGATCCCGGGAAGGGGAACAGGGTAGAAGGCGTTCATTACATACCCGCGAAGAGCTTCGGGACGTTCGAAGGATATTATTTGCCGATATTCCCGTCGGACAGCATATTCCGTCTTAAGGAGATGGGCGTCGATGTCATCAACGTTCACGGATTTGCGTTCATGGCGGTTCGCGGCATAGCATGCGGAAAACTTCTCGATGTTCCCGTTGTCATTACGTTCCACACGCCGGTCTGGGATTTCATAGGCGAATATTCGCCCTTCGACCCTGAATTCTCGCTGAAGGTCGGATGGTCATACTTCCGCCGTCTTTTCAAAAGGGCGGACGTCACGGTGGCGCAGACGCCGTCGATAGCCAAAGAACTTAAAGAGAATAACGTGAAGGCGAACGTGCGTGTGATACCCACAGGCATTGATACGGGAACGATGAGACCCGGGATCGACGGAAGCGTTATACGCGAAAGATACGGCATCGCTGAAAAAAAGGTGTTGATACACGTCGGCCGTCTCTGTCCCGAAAAATGTCTGGACGTTCTGATAAAGGCGATGACGATGCTGAGCGAAGACGTTGTTCTTATGATAGTGGGCAAAGGCGCCTCGGAGGCGGAGCTGAAAGCCCTGACCGCCGATCTCGGGCTCACGGAACGAATAATATTCACCGGGTTCGTAAGTGACGCCGAGTTACCGTTACATTACGCGGCGGCGGACGCCGCCGTGTCGTCGTCGATATATGAGGCGCAATGCCTCGCGATAATGGACGCTATGGCCTGCGGCCTTCCGGTCGCATGCCCGCACGGAAGAGCATTCGTCGATTTCATCGTGGACGGGGAGAACGGGTTTATGTTCGACGCGTCGCCGGAAGGCTGCGCCGAAGCGATAAAGAAATGTCTTTCCGCCGATCCGTCGATAGGAGTTAACGCAAGAACGACGGCCGTTTCGTATTCCATATCTAGGTCCGTAGATGCATACGTATCGTTATTCGAAGAGCTTGTGAGCACAAGGCAACGAAGATGACGGATAAGGTTTTACATGCGCTCGTCCATGATGCGCTATGAAAGCGAAGGTGCTCAGCGTCTACGACGAAGGCTCGCTGGTAAGGACGGCGCTGATAGGCGCCCGCGGGATATCGATCCTCATAGATACTGACGGCGAGCGCACGCTTTTCGATACGGGCATGCGCGGTAACTACCTGATGCATAACATGGACCATCTGAACATCGACGTGAACACGATAGACCGCGTTGTGATATCGCATATGCACAGGCCGCATATAGGCGGACTTGCGGCATTCCTGGAAAGAAGGGACGCCGCCGTGAACGTCGTCGCACCGTCGCGCATAGACATGAGGAAGCGCGTTCTCGGTATACAGATGGGGAAGGAAGAGATACCGGACGGCATGTCCGGAAAGATGAATATCGGCGTGATCAGCGAATGGGCGCAGCTTAGCGATAACTTATTCGTGACAGGCAGCGTCCCCGCAGAGGCTCCGCCGGCGGGCGCGGCGCCGGAGGCGCAGACCGAAGAGAACTCCCTTGTGCTGATGACGAAGAAAGGCCCGGTCCTCATATGCGGATGCTGTCATAACGGTATTTCAAACGTGATGTCGTTCATCAAAGAGAGAACGGGGAAAAAAGTGGCAGCCGTCATCGGCGGTCTGCACATGGTGAAGATGAAACGCACCGAAGTTCACGCGGTCGCGGACACGTTCGCGGACAGCGGACCTCCCGAACTGTATCTTAATCACTGCACAGGGCAGACGCAGAGAACGTACCTGAGGGAAAAGTTGGGTATGGACGCCGTCAAAGAATTTTACGCGGGCACCGAGATAAGTTTTGACATCTGATAATAGTGACCGGCAGGCGACCGTGACCGCGCCGGATACGTGAGGTATACGGGTCAATTCTAAATACAGCGACGCAATAGCTTTAATTAAGTGTAAAAGGAGAAACAGGAGATGGGGTATATCGTAAGAACCGCGGCGCTGTTCCTGATGCTAACGTTACTGTTCGTTGGCATAGGCGCCGTGCTGAGCTATTTCATATATGACGGGAGCACGGACAGCATGATGCTGGTCATGCTGGTGTTCCTCGTACTGGCGACGCTGATCAATCTTTTCTCATTCATCTTCTCAAAGAAGATAGTGCTGAAGGCGCATAAGGTCAAACTGATAAAGAGAGAGGACAATCCGCGCCTTTACGGTATCGTCGAAGGCATCGCGGTGAGCGCCGGACTTCCTATGCCTGAAGTTGGTATAACGAACAACCCGACGCCGAATGCATTTGCAACAGGGCGCGGGCCGAAGAGCGCCGCCGTGGTCGCGACAACAGGTCTTCTTGACCTTCTC
>WRNI01000072.1 GCA_009776695.1 Methanomassiliicoccaceae archaeon | reverse complement strand
TCGTTCCCGCCATATTGAAGGCGGCAGAGCTCGGCGAAGATTACATACGGACGATACCGGGCGTCGAGATCACCCACGTGCCGCCGAAACAGATGGACAGGGTCATAAAAAGGGCGAAGGAGCTGGGGGCGCGGTGGATAGTCGTCCACGGCGAGACGCTGAACGAGCCTGTGATAGAAGGAACGAACCTCGCTGCCGCGTCGAATCCAGACGTGAACGTTCTGGCTCACCCCGGCCTTATAACGGAGAAGGAGATGCGCATCGCGTCGGACAACGGCATTCTGATAGAGGTCACGGGACGTGCGTACCATAATATGACGAACGGCCACGTTGTCACCGTCGCCAGGAAAGTAGGTGCAAAGATGGTCGTCAACTCTGACGCTCACGGACCGCACGACCTAATGTGCGAAGCGGACGCGATGAAAGTTGCCTTAGGCGCCGGAATGACCCAAAAAGAGACGAAAGAGGCGATAAACGTCACTCCGCTCGACGCTGTAAGAAAACTCTGACGCCCGACCGTCGCCGCGGATGCGAACGCCACGGTTTTATATTTCAGCGGATATGAGCATGCATGGTAAGGATAGGAATAATTGGCGGCTCGGGGATATACAACCCGGACACGTTCGAGACGGTAAAGAAAGTTTATCCGAAAACTAAGTACGGAAGGCCGTCCGATGAGATAACGATAGGAAAGATAGCCGGCGTCGAGATCGCATTCATTCCGAGGCACGGCACGAAGCATCAGTTCCCTCCTTCTTCGGTCCCGTACAAAGCTAACATACAAGCTTTGAAGGACCTCGGCGCCGAGATCGTAATATCGCCTTGCGCCGTCGGTTCCCTGAAAGAAGAGTATCAGCCAGGCGATCTTGTGATAGTCGATCAGTTCATTGACATGACCAAAAAGCGCGATTACACATTCTTTGATTCTCAGACGGTGCACATAAGCATCGCCGACCCGTTCTGTCCGGAACTTTCAAAAATATTCGCCGGCGCCGCTGAGGAAATGAAGATACGCTATCACAAAAAAGGTACATACGTGTGCATCGAAGGCCCCAGATTCTCAACGAGGGCGGAAAGCAACATGTTCAGAAATTTTGCGGACATCATAGGAATGACCGTCGTTCCCGAGTGCCAGCTTGCCCGGGAACTCGGAATGTGCTACTGCAGTTTGGCGACGGTAACGGATTACGATGTATGGAAGGACGAGCCCGTCGATATCCGGATGATCTTAAGGACAATGAGCGAATGCCTTTCAAAAATAACAAAGCTTTTAGAGAAAGGATTACCGCGCATCGGTTCCGTGAGAAAATGCAATTGCGCCGACGCTCCGAAGGACGCCGGCGTCTAATTTATTAACGAACTGTACGCGGACGCGCTCATCATGCCGTCCAGCTCGCCCGCGTCCTTTAATTTTATAACAACGAGCCACCCGTCGTCGTAAGGCGACGTGTTTATCGTCTCCGGAGAATTCTCAAGCGCCTTATTGGACCGTATGATCTTCCCTGATACCGGTGAATATAACGGTTCCACCGTTTTGACACTCTCAAGCGCCCCGAACTCCTCGCCTGCATTGACCTCAGTGCCTTCAGCGGGAACTTCCGCGAAGACGATGTCACCCGCTTCATGCTGCGCATGATCGGTTATTCCAATGACAGCGGTACCGTCATCCATCCTTTGGACCCATTCGTGCGTCTTCGTATACAGCAGACCGTTGCGTACCTCTGTCATCATTTCACTTTCCATACCGATATGAACACAGCATCTGCGGTGCGTATCCGCAGAAATTATGTTGTTAGCCGAGATAGGGAACATGATATTTAACCGTCACGATTAATGCCCTCGCTGTAAGAACTGGCTCCCGTGCTTTCCGCTGCCCGTTGTGACGGTGACGCTCATGAAAAGATTAAACGTCAGACGTACATCCGAGGACGATGCGGATCATCATACGCGGCGTTGTCCAGGGTGTCGGTTTCAGACCCATGATACAAAGAACGGCAACGATGCTCAGGCTCAGCGGGCGCGTATGGAACGACGGTCCGGACGTGGTGATAGATGTTGACAACGGCGACCTTCTTCTGAGCTCGCTGTATCCCGCTCTTCCAGCGCTGTCCGTGATAGAGGAGGTTACCGTCGAGAATGTGATATACGAAGGCGAACGGAACGGCTTTTTCATATCGCCGTCGGAAAATCACGGATCAGGTGTGAGCATACCGTCGGACACCGCGATATGCGGCCGATGCCTCGAAGATATCAGAAAAGGAAGAAGGAAAGGTTATCCGTTCACATCGTGCACGGAATGCGGACCGCGTTTCACGCTTCTCTCATCGCTGCCGTACGACCGCGCGAACACAACGATGTCCGATTTCGGGATGTGCGCCGAATGCTCAAAGGAATACGCCTCCCCGGAGGACAGGCGGTTCCATCATCAGACCGTCTGCTGCGGTAACTGCGGTCCTTCGTACTCGTTATACGGCGGTTCGGGGAACGTCATCGCCGGCGATCCGATCGCCGGGTTCGGAAAGATGATCGATTCTTACAAGATAGGCATCATGAAGGGCATCGGCGGGATGCACATATGCTCGCGCATCGATAACGTGAACGCGGTAAGAAAATGGTACGGCCGTTCGCAGAAACCTTTCGCCGTGATGCTGAAGGACGCTGAGACGATACACAAATATGCGGAACCCGCCGAACATGAGTTGAAAGAGGTCTCTTCGCGTTACAGGCCGATCGTCCTGATGAAGAAGAAAAGGAACGACGTGACGGAACAGATATCGCCGGGTCTGGACAGCGTCGGCATATTTTTACCGTATACGGGCGCCCATCACCTTCTCTTCGATTCGATGGGAACGGACGCGATGATAATGACCTCTGCGAACATCCCCGGCGAACCTATGATCATCAGCGATAATGATATTCTTAAAATGAACGCGGATGCGTATCTGCTTCATGATCAGCGCATAATGAACCGCGCCGATGACACGGTCATCCGCATGCGCGGTGAGAGAATGTCATTCATACGGCGGTCCAGAGGATATACGCCTTCGCACATCGACGCATTCGGCAAAGGTAACGTTCTTGCGCTGGGGGCGCAGGAGAATATTGTCGCATCTGTCGCATGCAACGGACGGATACATCAGACGCAGTACATCGGCGACCATGATTCCGAAGGCGTGGCCGAATACCTGGAAAGTGCGTCAAGGTCGCTGATGGAAATGCTTGACGTCACTCCCGAAATCGTTGCCGTCGACCTGCATCCCGGATACGGCAACCGAAGATTTGCGAAGAGGATATCCGAAGAAACGGAAGCGGAAATAATGGAGGTGCAGCATCACTGGGCGCATTGTTCTTCGTTGTTGGCCGAGCACGGAAAGGATGAAGGCGTCATATTGACATTGGACGGGACCGGGTACGGCGATGACGGGAACGCGTGGGGCGGTGAGGTGATGTACGCCAATTTTGAATCATATGAGCGATTGGCGCACCTTCAGTACATTCCTCTTCTCGGCTCGGAAAAGGCGCTGTACGATCTGAGGCGGCTTAAATTTGCGATAGACCGTATGAACGGCACCGGATCGGAACTGTTCGACGATGACAGCACACAAGTACTTGATAAATTAATGAAGAAGAGTGTGATGACATCGTCCCTCGGCCGTCTGCTGGATGCGCTCGCATTTACGCTGAACGTGTGCAAAGAACGCACATACGACGGCGAACCGGCGATGAAGACGGAACCTCTGCTCGCACGCGGGAGGATGCTTGAAGGGTACGAAACAGAAATTATCGGCAGCGAGATAATCACGGCACCGCTGTTCACGCTTTTCAGCGGAAAAGAAAAAAGAGAGGACATCGCATACTCTGTTGTCAGGACGGTCGTCAACGAGATGGTCAACACCGCGTGCGACGCGGCGATGTCAAAGGGCCTTGACGAAATAGGCGTGTCCGGCGGCGTCTCATACAACGGGCCGATATGCGATATGATAGATGACGAAGCAAAAAAGAGAGGGATGAATGTGATGCATCATTCACGAATACCCAACGGCGACGGCGGGATCTCTGCGGGACAGGCAGCGATCGGCATGAGGAGGCTGTCATAATGCACACGTTATTTGTGCTGCTTGACGGCGCAGAGGACCATGACATCCCCGCGTTCAACGGAAAGAGGCCGCTGGACGTCGCCGAGATGCCGTTCATGGCGTCCGCCGCGAAGAACAAAGCGTACACTTCCGGGCGTGATTACACTCACCTGTTCCTTAACGAATTCCTTACCGGCCATCCTCCGGAACTTCCGAGGGCGGTCATTGAAGCATTGGGACTGAACATGAACGTCAGCGGCAACAGGACCGCGTACCGTTTAAGTCCCGCGTATATCCGCAGCGGGATGGTGGAATGGGCGTACAACATGGATGAACTTCATGAATCGCTCACCGCGTGCGTCCGCCGCCATCTGAGAGTGCTTGACGATCTTGATCCGGAAATAGAGTTCTTTCTCAACGGGCGGGCGATACTGACGATGAACTGCGACGATGTGCCTGATCTTCCGTCGCCTCCGGTGCCTGCGCCTTACAAGGAGGTGCCCGGGGTGCTCGGCGATATTGTGAACAGCGTTGCGAAGGAAATGAACGGATTGACCGTATACCCATGGGGATGCGGACGTTTCACCGATCAGAAAAAGATGTACGATTGCATGGGCCGTCTCGTAACAATATCCGACAGCCCGACCGCGCTTGGTATCTCCGCATCGCTCGGTCAGGGGTACGAGATGATAAAGAACATAGATGACAGATTCCCGGCGGCGGTGAAAGCGCTTGATGATTCGAACGTGCTGCTGCATATGGACGAGGTGGACGAGTACAGCCATCAGAAAGATCCGCAGAAGAAGGTCAGGATACTGGAGCACATCGACGTGATGATGGAAAAGTATTTTTCAGACACAGAACGGATTGTGTACTTCGTCGATCACGGAACATCGTCGATCACAGGCGAGCACCTTCCCGTGAAAGTTCCGTTCTGGACCTCGTTCCGCACCTCCGTCGCTGACGGCGAGAATGTTGCGCTGAAGAACGTTATACCAAGGATAATGGAAGACCGGCAAAACATATTGTAAATGGAAATGCAGGCAGAAAATAGAATTAAGGCCGGGGCAAGGCCCCGGATGTTTTACGGTCACTGCAGAAGCTGCAGGAGGTCCAGTTTCTCGACGGTGTTCGTGCCTATATGCAGAACGTAACCGTACATGTAGAACGTGTGGCTGAAGTATATTGACACGCCGTCATCATCTTCCTCAGCGTCCGCTTCAGCGTCACCTTCGGCGTCATCTTCCGCCGCGTCATCTCCGATGTCACCGAGAACCGCCATATCGGCGTCCCTGATGAGGTTCCCGCCGTTGAGTTCTCTTTCGCTGAACGTGTGTATGACAACTGTTCCGTAATACAGGTCGCCGGCGATGTACCAGCCGACGATGCGTTCGACGATCGTATCGTCCGTATCTTCAGGAGATATGTCATCCATATAATTCGCTTCCAAGGGCATTTCTGCCGCAGGAAGATCGCCGTCGGCGTCCTGGGGGCCGTGCGCCGTGAATCTGTACGTATTGCCGCCGAGATATTCCACTCTTATGCTGTCGTCCTCGTATATCACGAGATACTCATCCGCGGCACCGTTGCCGTCACTGCCGCCGGTGTCTATCACGCTGACCGCCATCAGACCCGCTGCGGCGACCA
>WRNI01000071.1 GCA_009776695.1 Methanomassiliicoccaceae archaeon | reverse complement strand
GGAAAGAACGGTGCCGCCAGTTTGTCCCTGGGAAGCACTGTCTTCTTCTCTTCCGCCCCTTCCTCCGCTCTGCCGGCGAACGCCGTGTCGGTGAGGCATTGCTGCTTCCCCTCGACCTCGCCCACGGGCGCGCCGCATACCCTGCAGCGGTCCGCCCCGGGCGGCGTCAGACTTTTGCATTTGAGACAGAACAGCGACGGCATGCCCATGCCCAATGTGCCGTAGGATATAACATTTCCCAAAGTGCCGTTACGCGGACGCGCATACAAATCTTAATTTACTAACGATGCATCGCACCGCCATGGAAGAAAGGATCAAAACTGAGGACCTGCTTTATCACGTTCTGGACCCGCAGACCATACTGCCGGAGATGCCGACGGACAAGGTAAGGATACTTCTTGTGGAACTTGACATGATAATGGAAGACTACAAAAGGGACCTCGCGGTGATATATCTCAGTTCCAATTATTCATCGAAAAAACATCTGTGCTCCACGATCCTGAGAGGAAAGCACGACCATGAGATCAAAGAGGCTGCGATGTCCGTCAGGGAAGTTCTTGTAAAAGAATTGGCGGCCCGCAAGGCCCGTCAGGACTGAGTGACAAACGGCGAACAGAGAGCATCCGCTCATTTTTGAAATAAATAAAACGGAGGCCTCACGGCCTTAAGATGTTTAGAGTATCGGAAGATCGATACCGGTCTCCACAAATATCCAGTCGGATATCGCCACATACAGGAATATGAGTCCCGCGAGCAGGAACGATACGCCCGATATGATCGGTACGATGTCCCCTGAGAAGACCAGCGCGAACATGAACCCCACGAAGAAGAAGAACACCGCTATGCCGAACGTCAAGTCGCGGCCCACGAAGAGCAGCAGCATGACGATAAGCAGTATGAGCGCGAGTATCCAATCATAGTAGGGCAGCGTTCCGAACCCGAACTGGACGGTCCCGAAGGCCAGCACGGTACTTAATCCAACGAATATGAAGAGGATGCCCTCCGTCATATCGCCGGCCTTCAATGACAGAAGGCCGATGAATGTGAGTATCGCGGCCGTGCAGAACATCAGGAAGTCGTAATCGCTGGTGACGATGACCGACGCGATGTTCCATGCCTCGTCCAAATAGCCTACGCTGAATAGGATGGCCAAAATGCCCAGGAAGAGCATACCGACGATAGAAGATACTGTTGAAAGCACGAACTTCGACTCCCCGCAGTTGCAGACGCTGCCTGAACAGCAGTCCGCATAGCAGGAACAGTCGCCGCATATGCAATCAGGGCATCCGCACGTGCAGTCCGGACCTCCCGTACATTCTGAACAACATCCGCAGCCTGATTTATTTTCAGACATAGTACTGCGTATATCGTAGAACTTTAAATATTCATCCGTCCCGTCATATGCGCGGAAGGCAGGGCAATCTTAATACGCACCCGCTGATTTGGAGTGGTATGTTCATCCCCGCCACGCCCAAGGAGGTCAAGGAAAGAGGATGGGACGAGCTTGATGTCATCCTCGTCTCCGGCGATGCGTACGTTGATTCGTCATACAACGGATCGGCGGTGATAGGCCATTGGCTTATCGATAACGGGTATCGTGTGGGCATGATAGCGCAGCCCGATATCGGATCGGGCGATGACATAACGCGCCTCGGCGCGCCTCGGCTGTTCTGGGGCGTTTCCGCCGGATGCGTTGATTCGATGGTGGCGAACTATTCAGCAACGAAGAAGCGCAGGAAGGACGACGACTTCACGCCGGGCGGCGTCAATGACAGGCGTCCCGACCGTGCGTGCATCGTTTACTCGAATCTTATACGAAAACATTTCAAAGGCGCGATGATAGTGCTGGGAGGCATAGAATCGAGTCTTCGAAGGATAGCGCATTACGATATGTGGTCGGATTCCGTGAGACGGTCGATCCTCTTTGATTCCAAAGCGGATGCGATAACGTACGGAATGGCGGAGCTCTCGAATCTCGGGATCGCCGACGCGCTGAAGAACGGAACGGAATGGAAGGATGTGAAAGGAATATGTTACGCATCGCCGGAAAGGAATAAAGAATATATCGAAATGCCGCCGTTCGAACGTGTTTCCGCAGATAACGATGAGTTCATCACCGCGTTCAGGATATTCTACGATAACTGCGATCCCCTTACGGCGAAAGGGATAATGCAGAGGCACGGTGATCGGTATCTCATACAGAATCCGCCTTCGCCTCACCTGTCAGCGGACACTCTGGACCGTATCTATGAACTGGACTATGAGAACGCGGTGCACCCGCGCCATCTGAAAGAGGGCGCGGTCCGTTCCCTGGAAACGATAAAACAATCGCTGACGACGCACCGCGGATGCTACGGAGAGTGCAATTTCTGCGCTATCGCCGTGCATCAGGGCAGGACGGTGATAAGCAGGAGCGAGGACTCGATAGTAAGAGAAGCCGAACGTATCGCCTCGAAAAAAGGGTTCAACGGCATAATTTACGATGTCGGAGGGCCCACGGCGAACATGTACGGCATCGAATGCATCAAAAAATGTCAGACCGGCGCGTGCAGGGACAAACGTTGCCTTTATCCGAAGATATGCGAAAGGATGCCTCTGGACCACGGAAGACAGATAACACTGCTTGACCGCATAATGAACGTCAGCGGGGTGAAAAAAGTGTTCATCACCTCCGGCATACGTTATGACATGATAGTTCATGACAGAACGAACGGGGAAAGATATCTTGATCATATAGCGGGAAGCAACATATCCGGGCAGCTTAAGGTCGCCCCGGAACATATTTCGCGCGACGTTCTGGAACTTATGGGAAAGCCGGGAAGGAACGAGCTCTTAAAATTCAGGGAAATGTTCGAAAGATCGAACGAAAAGCAGGGAAAGAAACAATTCCTTACGTATTATCTGATGGCGGCGCACCCGGGATGCTACGAACGTCACATGGAAGAGCTGCGTAGATTCGTAATCTCCGAATTAGGGACGGTACCCGAGCAGATCCAGATATTCACGCCGACGCCGTCAACGTTCTCGACGATGATGTACCATACGAGACGGGACACCGATAATAAGAAGAACATCAAAGCGGAGCATTCTATGCAGATGAAACAGAGGCAGAAGGATATTCTGCTCGGCACCAAAAAATAATGCTGCCTTCGGCGTCCGCCCGGTCCGAAGGTCTGAGTCCCGCGGCGGGGCGCGGACCGTCCCGCGGGGCGCACAATTTATAATACGTTCGTCATTCCGTATCATCATGTTCGGGGACGCCTGCGAAAAAGCTATGAAGTTCACAAGACCGGTGATCACATCAACGAGACATTACGACGGGACGGTGAACTCCTCATGCGGCGCGTTCATCGTTCTCAACGATGACGGCTGGATACTGACCGCCGGCCATATCTTTGATTCGTTCATGGCGTACAAGGACCAAAGCAAGAAGATAAATGACATCGAGGAACAGAACTCGAACAAGATGCACAGCAGGAATCATCCGAAAGTGAAGATCGAACCGAAATGGATCACGAACCACTCGTTCTGGTGGGGTTGGGACAATGTACGGCTGAACAGCGTGTTCGTCGACAGGAAGGTGGACGTCGCGGTCGGAAGACTTGAACCGTTCGATAAAAAATGGATCTCCGAATACCCGACGATAAAGGACCCGGCGAAGATGAGACCGGGCACCGGTCTATGCAAACTGGGATTCCCGTTCACCAAGATAAACGCGACGTTCGATGAGAATTCAAAGAACTTCAGGCTGGCCGAGGGTACGCTGCCGTTGCCGCTGTTCCCCATAGAGGGGATGCATACGCGCAATATCATGCAGGGAAAGAGCATGGACGGCAGCATCGACATACTTTACGTGGAAACATCATCTCCGGGGATAAGAGGGCAGTCGGGCGGGCCGATATTCGATAAAGAATGCAACATATGCGGCATTCAGCTGAGAACGAACCACATGCCGCTTGATTTCAAAGCTGAGGCGCAGGTGGACGGACGCAAGGTTGTGGAGAACCAGTTCCTGAATCTGGGCGTCGGATTGCACGCAAGAACGATAGTCGACGTCCTTAAGAGCAAGAACATAGAGTTCACATCGGAAGGCGGCAGCGAGTACAGGATAATATCGTGAGCCGTTCCGTCACCGGTATGACGGAACGGCATTTTGGGATGGCCCGCCCGCGCGCAAGCGCGCAGAGCGGTAAAGGGTTTCAGGGGAGGTTGGGTCGGCCGCCGGCCCCCCGCCGCCTTTCCGTAAAAAATGAACGGCGGACGGACAGCGGACGAAGCTGTAGCAATGGCCGCAGGATATTATCCGGCGGTTGTTTTGTTTTATTGATACCAGCTATACATCGATATATTGATATAATATTTATAGCTTACTATATATAATATACTTATAGTAGGCTGTCAGCAGAAAAGAAGACTGTTTAAAAGGTTTGAAAAAGTGTTTTTATTATTCTTCGCAGTCCCTTCTCCGCAGGTATCCGATGAGCAGGAATATGCAGAGGGCGGTGACCGCGATCACAAGGACCCACGATATGCTGCATCCGCGTGTAACGGANACGACATCATCATCGGTATCGGGATCAGTATCCGTATCGGGCGACTCGCCGAATATCGGATATCCGTTGTTCTCCGCCGCGTCGATCGTCCATATGTTACCGAAGTCCCATCCTTTGACGTCCTCCGCGCCTACCGTCACGATGCCGGTGAAATATATCGAATCACCGGCAAGCGCGTCCGAAAGCTGCGGTGTCATTTCGGCGACGCTCTTGGCGCCCGATCCCTGAGCCCCGGGCCTCGGCGATCCGTCCGTATTGCCGTCGACGACGGCCGTCCCGTTCCCTGTCAGGACATTCTGCGCAGTTCCGTTACGCAATATGCTGTCCTCAAGGAAATAACAGTTCGTCAGCACAGACACCGATCCCTGATAGCCTATCATGGCGCCCGCGTACGCGGTCGTGCCCGATGACGATATGTTGCCGGCGGTGTAACTGTTGGTGATCGTTGCAGGTACGGTCCCGATACGGCCGCCTATGCCGCCGACATACGAGTAGGACGATGTAGCGGTCAGCGAGGCATTGTTATAGCTGTCAGTTATGTTCACCGTCACAGCGTTCACATATCCGAAGAGGCCGCCCATGTACGTCACATAGGATGCGGCAGACATCAGGGGGGCCGTGTTGCAGCAGGCGGTCACCGACAGCGTCCCGTCCGAGAAGTAGCCAATGATGCCGCCCATCCTGGTGGCATATATGCCCGGTGCCGTGACGAGGCCGCTGTTGCCGCAGCCCTTCATAATCAGGTCAGCAGTGTACACATGACCGGCGATGCCGCCTGTCCGCGCCTCGGATGTGAGCGCGCCGATACTTATCGTGCCTGTGTTATGAGTATCGTATATCTCAACGGAACCGCCCGGCAGATATGCGATGATCCCGCCCGCGGACGCTATACTGCTGTCCGCTTCCGCAAATATTGAGCCTGAATTGCTGCATCCGGATATGACCGCCTCCATGGCGCTGAACGTGCCGATGATGCCGCCCGCGCACGCGCCCATGGCGTCCGATGCATCTATCGGACCGCTGTTGGTGCATCCTGATATTGTGATGCTTCCGAGCGAGATGCCGACGATGCCGCCGACGTACGTATCCTGATGCGTTGCCGATCCTGTCACCGACGCTTCGTTGCGGCAGCCGGATATTGTCACGCTCGACCCGCTCGACACCTGCCCGACGATGCCGC
>WRNI01000070.1 GCA_009776695.1 Methanomassiliicoccaceae archaeon | reverse complement strand
CTGAGCGCGGGGGATGTGCAGCAATATTCTTCCGGGCCCAGGCAGTTCTGTTTGACGCCCGCCCTGTCGAGCACCTGAACTCCAGCTTTCGGTATGTGCTGCATCCTGTACGCCCCTGTGCATCCGGCGTACATTATCACGTCAGGCGTCTCCGCCCGTTCCACGTTCTCGGGCCACCAGGCGTCCCTCTTCGCAGGGTCCTCGCCGTACGGATTCCGGCCTTCGCCTATCCTTTCCGCAAGCTTCTTGTGCGCGGGAAGCGGACCTGCTCCGTAGTCGACGAGCCATGCCCTTNCTTTCTCCCAGAACGAAACAAGTTCTATGCCCGCGTGGCACACCGCCTCGCAGCTGCCGCATCCGGTGCATTTGTACAGAGCGTCAACGAAATCGGGGCTCACCTCGACCTTTCTGTTAAGGAGCTTGTCCATGACGTTCTTCTTATCAAGCTGCGTCAGATAGTATATCTTGCCTCTCGGCGTCACGGACTCCCACGGCGTCTGTGCGTGCGCTTCGCACACTTCGATACAATACCCGCACTGAAGGCACGACAGCATCTCTTTCTGGATGCGCGGCATCTTCATGATCAACGGTGCTTTTACCATTACGATGACCTCTGTTCATATGTCAGTGGCACATTATCATGATACGGCCACCTATCGTTTCACCCTAAAGAGGACGAGACTATATTTAGGTTTTCAAAGATTTGTAAAGAATGCGCGCCGTTGATATACCCGCGCGGACATACCGTCACGATATGAGCGCAGCGGCGTACTTCGACAACGGCAGCACCACGGCGGTCGCAAATGAGGTCATCGAAGAGATGTTACCGTTCTTCACAGCCGTCTACGGAAACCCGGCCAGCATCCATTCTATGGGCGACGCGGCCGCAAAAGCGATATCCGTTGCAAGAAAGAGAACGGCCTCGGCGATGGGCTGCAGACCGTCCGAAATAATTTTCACGTCGGGAGGCACAGAGTCAGATAACCTGGCGGTCATGGGCGCCGTGATACGTTCGGGAAAGAAGAAGGTGATAACGTCGGCTGTTGAGCATTCCGCCGTTCTGGAAGCGTGCGGGCGTCTGCGGGAGATGGGCTATGATATTACGGTTATACCGGTGGACGGGGAAGGGTACGTTGACACGGACGGCATCTCGAATGCGGCAGACGGGGACACGGCGCTTGTTTCCGTGATGGCGGCGAACAACGTGATAGGGACGATACAGCCGATAGCGGAACTGGCGAAGATCGCTCACGAGAACGGTGCGCTGTTTCACACGGACGCGGTGCAGGCGTTCACCAAGACGGACATTGACGTGAAGCGCGACGGCATAGACATGATGTCTGTGTCCGGGCACAAGATACACGGCCCGAAGGGCACAGGCGCATTGTACGTGAGGAGCGGCGTCGAACTGACGCCGATGATTCTCGGAGGCGGCCAGGAGCACGGTCTGAGATCATCGACAGAGAACGTGCCGGGTATCGCCGGCATCGGCAAGGCAGCGGAGCTGGTGATGCTCACGATGGATGACGACGTAAAAAGAATGGCGAAGATGCGCGATAAGATCATAAACGAAATTCTCTCGATAAAAGGTTCGTACCTTAACGGTCCGGTCAGGAACAGGCTGTGCAGCAATGCGCATTTCGGGTTCAGCGGAGTTAAAGGGAACGACATTGTGCTAGCGCTGAGCAAAATGGGCGTTTACGCATCGGCGGCGTCCGCATGCTCCGCGGGAAGCACAGAACCGTCGCATGTCATGACGGCGATAGGAAGATCGGCGCAGGAGGCGCTGTCATCGCTTCGGATATCACTGTCGCGGTATACGACAGAGGATGAAGTGAATATCCTTCTGGATGCGTTACCGAAGGCGCTGAGGTCCGTAAGAAAATGACTTACGTCACGCCGCGATGAGCACATTGGTTTATATCCGCTGAAGCAGTTCAAACGTGTCAGCGTGAAGAGGATAACATGAGGGTCAGAGAGTTCATATCGAAGGTCCCGGTGCCGGTATGCGGCCTTTCCCTCGGCCTCGCGTGTCTCGATACATTCCTTTCCGCCAATTATGATATTTACTCGATGAACATATTCATGCTGCTTTCGTTCGTTCTTGTGATGCTGTTCACGGTCAGGATGCTCACCGACCGCCGCGGTGTCCTCAAGGATATTGAGAACCCGGCGGCGTTCAGTGTGCTGCCGACGTACACGATGACGCTGATGCTCATGTCCGCGTACGTCAAAGGAACTGCCGGCGGTATCGCGGGGGACATCGCGGAGGCGATATGGTTCCTTGCGATGATCGCGAGCTTTGTGATAATGTTCTTCTTCGTAAAGAGATTCTTATTCAATTTCAGTCTTGAGAAGGTGTTCCCGGGCTGGATCATAATCTTCGTCGGTTATGTCGTCGCAAGCGTCACATCACCGGCGTTCGGCATGGAGGACCTCGGAAAAATATTGTTCTGGGCAGGTCTCGCAGGATATCTCATAATGATGCCGCTGACCGCATACCGTGTCTTCAGGAAAGGAATGCCGGAACCGCTGCTCCCGAGCATAGCGATATTCGCCGCTCCCGTGAACCTCTGCGTCGTCGGATGCCTGTCCGCGTTCGATGCGCCGCCGGAGATAATTCTGATGATACTGGCGGTGCTCGGCGTTATAAGTTACGCCGCGGTCATCTGTTATCTGCCCGCGATGCTCGGAACGAAGTTCTATCCCAGTTATTCGTGCCTCACTTTCCCGTTCGTTATAAGCGCCGTGTCCTTTTTCAGACTGGGCAACTATTACGATATACCGTCGGACGGTTTGCTCGCCGTCCTTCAGCAGACGACGGTGGCGATCGCGGCGATATTGGTCGTTTACGTTCTCGTAAGATACGTGATGTTCTTTTACAGAACGGCAAGGGGCGCGGGCGCCTGACCGGCGGCCGGGCCGCCGGTGCCCCCTGCTTTATGTCGGCGTCTCATCCGCACTTCTCGCATCCGCACCCGCCTTCTTTGGCGCTGCAGTCGAACGCGTCGCATTTTTCCCCTTCCTTCAGCTTCTTCGGATAGAGCCATCCGAAGAGTATCGCCGCGGCTATACCGCCGGCGATGTTCGCGATCATGAACCACAGCGCCGACACGGGCGCGATGCCGCACGCGGCGTTGGTGAATATCCTCGCAATGTCAACGGCAGGGTTCGCGAACATTGTGCTCGACGTCGTTATGATCATTCCGCCCACGAACAGGCCGACCACCATAGGCGTTCGCGAAGATCCGCCGCGCACACATCCGAATATCACGGCGACGAGCATGAACGCACAGAAGAACTCTGACACGATGAGATAGATGCTGCTTCTGTCGACATCACTGACAAAGAGCAGTCCCTGCACGGTGTCGTAAAAGAACACGTTAACGAGCAGCACGCCGACAAGCGCGCCGATCAGCTGCGCCGTTATGTAACAGCCCGCCTTCTTCGGGGAGCATTCTCCCGAGACCGTGAGCGCTAACGTCACGGCAGGATTGAAGTGAGCGCCCGAAAGAGGACCGAACGTCTCGATGAGCGCAAAGAGCACAAAACCGACGGCTATCGCATTTATAAGCACGAACTCGTAAGGCAGGACGCTTCCCCAGACCATCTGAGGCAATATGATTGAGCCTATGGCAACGATTATTAAGCCCATGGTTCCGAGGAACTCTGCGATGAGACCCCTTGATGATATGCAGGATTCATTCATGCCGAGTAATGCACGACCAAATATTTAACCGTTTTAGTTTTAACTCAATTAAATTACAAACAGATTAAATACGTGTAATCAATGTATCGTCCATGGCCGGAAAGACGCGCATGGTACTGATAGGCGGATTCCTCGGAGCGGGGAAGACGACGCTGATAAACAAGATCGCTCAAAAGATAATATCGGAGAAAAGACCGATAGGAATAATAACGAACGACCAGGGACAATTGCTCGTGGACACCGAGTTCATAAGAGTAAGGGGGATCGACGTCGAAGAGGTTCCGGGAGGGTGCTTCTGCTGCAATTTCCCGAAGCTGATAGAGAACGCCGAGCGCCTTATCAGCAGTGTCAGGCCGGAGTACATAATAGCGGAACCGGTCGGAAGCTGTACGGACCTCATAGCAACTGTTGCGCTGCCTCTTAAAAAATATTACGGCGAGACGTTCTCGACGGCGCCGCTCGTCGTTCTGATAGACGGCCCGAAGCTCAGGGACAACGCCTTCGACAAGGACACGCTGGGCGGATACCTGAGAAGCCATCAGGCGGAGGAGGCTGAAGTATTGGTATTGACGAAGACCGATCTGCTCGGTGAGGATGACGTCTCATCGCTCATAACTAAGCTGAAGGGGATGAACCCCGACGCCGTCATCATAAAATATTCGGCGGTAAGCGGCGAAGGGTTCGGCGACATCATGAAGATAATAACATCGGACAAGGTCACCGGCCGGAAGCCGGTGGACGTTGATTACGATAAGTACGCGGATGCCGAGGCGGAACTCGGATGGTACAACGGCGTGTTCCTTTTCGATTCGCCGGAATATGATGCATATGATCTTTCAATGGCGATGCTCAGGGATCTCGCGGGAAAGTATTCAGCCAAAGACATAGCGCACGCAAAGATCGCGCTGACGAGCGGGTCGTCGCACACCAAAATATCGTTAATAGGCAACGAGTTCACGGTAGGCGGTGTCCACGGCTCGAGATTCGGAAAGGGCGAGTCGCAGCTGAACTTCAACGCCCGCATCGTGTCGGAACCGGACGCGCTCCGCAACTCAATAAGAGAGACGGTAAAAAAAGTGATGGGCGCAAAGAAAATAGATTATAAGATGAAGTTCGACGACTGCTTCTCACCCGGCCGCCCCAATCCGACGCACCGTTTGAAGTAGACGCCCGAACTTCTTTTTTCATTCTTCTTTTTCCGCTTCCTTCTCCGGTTTCTTTTTCCTGGGCTCTTTGCGTGCCACTTCGGTCCATGTTCCCTCGGCGAGTTCGCACAGGAAGCATGATTCTATATCCTGAACGTCCACGTTCAGGAAGAAGCTCTTCGCCTCGCCGAGCTCGCCGAACTCTTTCACGCTCTTGAAACCGTCGTCGTATATCGTTCTGACCTTGTATGTCATTTTCATCTCCTCTTCTTTTTCATCGTCTCGATATGAATGGGTTCAGCGGCGGGAGTTGCACCCGCTCCAAGAGATCCACAGTCTCTTATGCTGACTGTTACACTACGCTGAACATGTCTTTTTTATTTATCGTTTGTCCGTGTCCGCGGCAGATGTGCGCATCTGTAGCCTCTTTCGTCCCTCAATGCATGCCCCATGCGCGCACGGTGACATTCTTCCCGTCGTCCTCCACTTCCAGGTAATGGCGCTGATACACGAAGTCGCCATCGCGTTCCAGCTCTTCCGGTCTTACATATTTGCTGTTCGCCTCTCCTTTGAAGATGCCGGCCCCTACAAGCTCCGAAAGGAATTTCATAACGCCTTCGTATGTGCCGTATTCCCACTCGGGCGCGTCAGCGGCCTTCTTCTTTCTGCATTTCCGCGCATCCACGAAATCGTGCTCATAGTACTCCCGATCAAAGAATCCGTACATTTCCAGCATCTTTTCTCCGCGTTTCCACGCTTCGAACGTTTCTTTGCTTGCGTATATGAAATAGTGCGTTGCGGAGCTGTTCGTCTCGAACACCGATGCTCTGACCGTCATTCTCATCTCAATCTCCCCACATTGTTATTTTGATATTCTCACCGTCGTCCTCGACCCTCATATACGGGTTCTGTCTCACGATGGCATATTCGTCGGCGTCCTTCATGAATTCCCATTCTTCCGGGTCCACATATTCCTCTCTCACGTATTTTCTCGGTATGCCGAAATCGGACAACTGCAAGTAGTACTGCAGAAAGAACACGTATGAGCCGTCCAAGCCCACGGCACCCCGGTCACGCCATCTCTCTGCGGGTTTGTACTTGCGGGCGACATAAAGCAGATCCCTCTTGATCTCAGAGTTATTCACTATATCTATGTGTT
>WRNI01000069.1 GCA_009776695.1 Methanomassiliicoccaceae archaeon | reverse complement strand
CCCGCCATGTCGGTCCTGACCGCAACGGGGGTCCATCCCGCATATCTCGCGGGATCGGGGACCGCCGCGCCGGTCGTCGGCGTCTGCGCCATCAGTCCGGTGCCGTCGGTGCACCATACTCTGCAGTCATACGTCCCGACGTATAATTTGCCGTCATAGATGCATGCAGCCCTGAAGTACTCCTGAACGAGTATGTTCGGCGGCAGGCGCTCCCACAGGACGACGTCAGGCGTGTCGCCTGCCTTGAAGTCCGCCGGGAAGCGGTAAACTGCCGTGTAGTTGTAATCTTTCTCCGGGTCGGCCGATCTGTTGCTGAGCCCCGCGAATACGTAAAGGTCGTCGTTGAAGACCAACATCTTCCTGTACCCGTTGATCGCCGGGTCCTTGTACATAAGCTCCCAAACGGGCTCGGCCGCGTTCAGGTTGTACCGGTATATCTCTCCCGCAGCGTCCGCGCTCGGGGCAGGTATGCCCATCAGGTCATATATCTCCGGTATCCCTGCGATACCGGGGATCCTCCCCAGAATATTAGCGCCTATGTCACGGTTCGTTCCCGTCCATAGGTAGCTGCCGTCATCCTGCTCGAACAGCGCTCCGCACCACGCGTAGGCGTTGTGCAGACCGCTCTCCTCGTCAGGGTCAATGCCGTCATAAACCGTGAGACGCTCCGCAGCAGATACGTTCACCGCAGGCATGACCACCATCGTTAACATAACGGCGGCGGCGGCCAGTGCGAATAACCACTGCTTAGGTCTCACGTTCTTCCCTCCACTCACTGTTGTCATATGATTTTCTCCGTGAAACTTCACAATTGGCCGTGAACGCCAACGGAAAGATATACGCATATATTATATATAAGATAAGCTACCGCGTGTCCACCGTCTTATCAGTGTGAACTTTGATCCGTTCCTGTGCGGGACAACTGGATGCGTGTCCCCCGCATATTTATGACCGCTCCCGGAATACCGCGAACGTTCAGTCGCGGAATTGTTAAACACCGTTGGGTTTCGGCAAACCTTTATAAAATACACTGACATCGTGTGCACCTGATAGAAATGACCGATGACGATTACCTTTCATTGCTGGACAGGGCGAAGAACTGTCTTCCCGAGACGATAGAGGGCCATGAGCGTTTCTCGCTGCCCGATATAGACGTGCTTCAGGAAGGGAAGATAACTGTCATAAGGAACTTCATCGACATTACCGACAAGTTAAGAAGAGATCCGCAGCACGTCCTCCAGTACCTTCTCAGAGAGTTGGGAACACCCGGCAACGTGGAGGGAAGGCGTTCCGTGCTCAAGGCAAAGTTAAGCGTCTCGCAGATATCTGACCGTATTCAGGAATATACCGATACGTTCGTCATATGCTCCGAGTGTGGGCTCCCCGACACGCACATGCTCAAGGAAGGCCGCACTCTCGTATTGGAATGCGAGGCCTGCGGCGCGCGCAGGCCGGTGAAGGCGAAGAAGAGCTCGAAGAGCGACACGTCCTCGGAGCTCAGATCAGGGGACATCATTGAAATTCTTATACACGACGTGGGGAAGAAGGGGGACGGCGTCGGGAAGATGCAGAATTATCTCGTTATCGTGCCGGGCACCGCGAAAGGCGCCAGGGTCAAGGTAAAAATAACCAACATCTCCGGAACGACCGCGTTCGGCTCCGTGACGCAGGACGCACCCACACGCTGATCTCTGGTGATGGGATGAGATTCTTCGTCGAGTCCTACGGCTGCACCATGAATTACGGCGAAGGTAACGATATCGCCGATAAGATGCGCTCGCTCGGCCACTCGCCCGCGGATAACGCGGATGACGCCGATATCGTCATACTGAACACGTGCACCGTTGTTGACACAACGGAAAAGAAGATGATCGAACGCATCTCCGAACTTAAGAGAATGAAAAAGGAGGTCATCATCACCGGATGCATGGCGAAGGTCCAGGCATCAAGGATATCGGTAAGGCTTCCGGGCTCGCTGATATTTCCTCCTGACCTGTATGACTCGCTTCCCGGCGCCGTCCTGAAAAGGTATGGCACCGGCATCAGCGATACAGCGATCGGCGGCGCCAATTTTGATGACCGCGTGACATCAATAATTCCGATCGCACAGGGATGCCTCGGCGACTGTACGTACTGTATCACGAAGTATGCAAGAGGGCGTCTGTCAAGTTATTCCGCGGATTCGATATATGAAAGGTTCAGAAATGCTCTGGAACGGGGATGCAGAGAATTTTTGATAACTGCGCAGGACACCGCCTGTTATGGTCTCGATATCGGCAGCACGCTTCCTGAACTTATTGAAAGATTGCTTACCGTGAACGGCGAATACCGGATACGCATAGGGATGATGAATCCGGAAGGTCTCGCGCGTATCATTGACCGTCTGATGAACGTCATGAAAGATGAACGCGTTTACAAATTTATTCACATACCTGTGCAAAGCGGCAGCGACGCCGTCCTTAAAAGAATGGGACGTCGATACACTGTATCAGAATTTATTGAAATGATCGGTAAGCTGAGATCTTACCATCCCGATATCACGATATCGACAGACCTGATATCCGGGTTCCCGGGTGAGACGGACGACGACCACAAAAAAAGTTTACATCTTATACGCAACGTTTCGCCGGACATCGTTAACGTTACGCGGTTCTCATCAAGACCCGGTACGGAGGCGTCATTGATGGACGGTCAGATACACGGGCGCATAAGCAAAGAACGGTCGCGCGAAATTACCGCATTGAGATTCGATGAATCGAAGGGACGCAACGCGGAGCTCATCGGAAAGAATGTCCGCGTACTGGTCACCGAGCCCGGCAAAGAAGGAACGATGATCTCCAGAACGAATAGTTACAAACAGGTGATCTTACCGGAAGGCGCCGGACCCGGAAAGTTCCTCGACGCTGTTATCACGGGATGCGCATCAACGCACCTGTTCGGTTCCGTGCGCGGGCCGCCGGCGTGAGCCTCCCGGTGTTTTAAAAAAAAGAAAGATATTTATTTTCATACCGACACTCCGCGGGCCATGGGAGCATTGGAATCTGTCAAGACGGCCATCGTCAGAAGGAAGCTTCTGACAAGGAAGATACCCGACGGGACGGCCAGCCCGCTTGAGGAATGGATACGGCTCAAGGTCGTTGACACATGCAGAACAAACAAAGAACTGATGCGCAGGATCGGCTCGCACGACCTTGCGAACATGTCTCGCGATGATTTCAAAGAATATCAGATGTTCATGTTCAGGCAGCAGATGAGATACGCCGAGGAGAACTCGGCGTTCTACAGGGACCGTTTCAAAAAAGAGGGCGTGCGTGCCGATGATATCGTTACGTACGAAGATCTTGAGAAGGTCCCGTTCACCTTCCCCTCGGAGCTGGCGGCGGAGCCGATGCTCTTCTACGCCGTGTCCAGAACCAAAATGACGAGGGAGTTCACGACCACGGGCACCACGGGAACAAGGAAGTCCATCGGTTATACCGCGAAAGATCTGATAATGAAGGTCGACATAATCGCCGCCGTGCTCAAGGGAGCGAGGATGACGCCCGCGGATTCCATTCATATACTGTTCCCCGCAGTTGACGAATGGGACCCGAGCATCATGGTGGCCGGCGCGTGCAGGATCGCCGGCCACAGGTCATCCATTTGCTCATCATCTGACATCAGCGAACAGCTGAGGATCATGAAAGAGAACGGCACCACGTTCCTCATCGGCCTGCCGTCGTTCATTTACCGGATAACGACGCTCATGAGCAGTGTCACGGACCTCAGGGCGCTCGGCATCAGAAAGGTGATATCCTCATCGGAGCCGTTATCGGAGAGCATGCGGTCCGCGCTGGAGAGGGCGTGGGGATGCAAGGTGCTCGACATATGGGGAATGACGGAGCTCGGGCTCGGGTGCGCGATAGAGTGCGACGAGCAGGACAATATGCACGCCGACGAGGCGAACCTGCTCTTTGAAGTGATAGATACGGACACGGGTAAGCACGTACCTAACGGTACTGTGGGCGAGCTGGTGGTCTCCACGCTCACCGCCGAAGGTACGCCCATAATACGATATCGTACGCACGACCTCATGGCCATCTTCGATCCGCCCTGTAAATGCGGTTCAAGGTTCAATATAAAACTCAGCAAACCGCACGGGCGCACGGACCTGCAGTTCAAGGTCGGGATGGGGTACAAGATATATCCGCTGATGTTCGATGACATCCTTTTCTCATTTCCCGAGGTGGTGGACTACCGGCTGAGCATAACGAAGGGGTCATTCAAAGATATCCTCACCTTCAGCGTGGAATCGACGGACAGGAGCGACGGTTTTGCGAAAAAGATCGTTTCCTCCGTGTCTGAGATAATGGAAATAGCGGACGGCATCGCCGACGACCTTATCGGCACGCCGATAGTGGACTTCGTTGACATCGGGTCCATAAAATATTCGTCGGCCAAGGCCGTGAAGATAATAGATATGCGCTAGACGCTGCCGAGCATGCCCATGGATATCACCAGTTCGTCCATGGCGTCGTCCGCCAATGAGTACAAGTTCTCCTTGACAAGCCAGTTCCTGTACAGCCTTTCACCGATGTCGTCGCGCCACATCTTCTCATACCGCATCAGCGCGGCCTTCGAGTAAACGCCGTCCTTCGCGCATTCTGTTAAAACCTTACCGGCATACATCCCGGTGACGCATGCGTGCGCGATNCCTCCGCCGGTGGCGGGGTCGATGACCCTCGCCGCGTCGCCCACTGCGATAAGATTGTCGGCAACCGTAACCGGCGCGCCCGGGCAGGTGGACACGCCGCCCGCGGTCATCTCCAGTATGCACCCGTCCCTCAGACGCGGGTCGCTGGCGATATATTTGTCGAGATATGATCTCGGATCGGCGCCGTGAGCGCATCTGGACGCCTGCATCCCGATGCCGATGTTCGCCGTCCTTCCTCCTTTGGGGAATTCCCACACATATCCGCCGGGCGCGGCGGAACCTATCTTAAAGACGCAGAAATTCCTGTCAACGTCCACGTTGGCCATCCTGTACTGCAGGCATGTCCCGATCTCATCCTCCGTTAAATTCATGTCGAGCCCCGCCCATCTTGCCGTCTGTGATTCAAAACCGTCGGCGGCGACCACGCATTTCGCGTATATCTCGGCGGGCTCCCCCTGTTCGTTCGCCTTTATGCCCGCCGTCCTTCCGTTTTCCTTTATTATCCCCCGGCACGCGGTCCTCATCTTTATCGCGGCGCCGGCGTCCGCCGCCTGAGCCGCGAGCGCTTTGTCAAAAAGATGACGTTCGAGAACATATCCTATGCCGGAGCTCCCTTCGCTCTGGTCCATCACGAACCTGTGCCCCGACGGCGATATCATTATCATTCCCGCGACCTCGGCGCATATCCATTTCGGGTCCGGCGCAATACCGGCTTTGTCCAGCCATTCCTTGGAGACCGCCTCGGCGCATCTCAGCGGGGCGCCTATCTCCGCCTTCTTTTCGATCATGATCACATCGAGGCCGCCGAGCGCCGCATGCTTCGCGGCCATGCTGCCTCCCGGTCCGGCGCCCACCACAACGACGTCACAGTCGTATCTTATCATATATCACGCTATGATGATACGATTACAAATCACTTATGTCCGCTTGTGCGCGCCGTTTGCGAAAGGCGCGGCTGTCGTGCGCAGAATAAAAAATATGGTGATTGACGTTCGATGCCAACTTTGGTGCATGGAAACTGCCTTGGGAATTGCGGGAACACTTTTGGGTGTTCCTTGCTTTTCTTACGCTTGTTTTGTTTGAGGGGTGGGTTGCCCCACCCCTGCGTAGGAGGTGATCCATCTGCAGGTTCCCCTACAGATACCTTGTTACGACTTAACCCTCCTTGCTAAATCTCAGTTCGATAACCCCAATCAGAGGCAACCTTACTGAAACCCAACTCGGGTGGTTTGACGGGCGGTGTGTGCAAGGAGCAGGGGCATATTCACCGCGAATTGTTGATTCGCGATTACTACGGAATCCAGCTTCATGAGGGTGAGTTACAACCCTCAATCCGAACTACGGACGGGTTTCG
>WRNI01000068.1 GCA_009776695.1 Methanomassiliicoccaceae archaeon | reverse complement strand
CGTGTCTCAGAGTCCATCTCTGGGCTCCCTCTCTCAAGGCCCATACCCGTCATTGGCTAGTGGGTCCGTTACACCCACTACGACCTGATAGGCCGCAGACCGATCCTAAGGCGCCGGAACTTTGGGCCATGAAGCATTCCAGCATCCATGACCTATGGAGTATTATCCTCAGTTTTCCGAGATTATCCTCCACCTTAGGGCACGTTATCCACGTGTTACTGAGCAGTCCGCCGAGGTCTTTCACCTCTCGACTCGCATGTCTTAATCGAATTCCTATAGCGGTGGCCGCCGGCAGGATCAACCGGAGTCAAATCTTTGACCAATATATCAACGTCTCAGATGAAATTGAAACTGGCAGTTTACCATGTTTCACCGTTTGTCCCGTTACGACGGCGCACTTGTTGCAAATGTCCCGTCCAACGGAACATTCGTAGCATCGAACGTCAGAGTGCAAGAGGCCACGCCATAGGCGGAGATCTTGACTCTCCATCAATCGCACAGCCGTCCAATACATACCAAATAAAGTATGCTGCCCGGCTCGCGCATTCCTCGTATAACTGAGTAGTATATAATGATTTCTTATTCGCGTACCGTCCAGACATAACGCCGCGCAGGCGTGTGCCAGCACACCGGCGGGATACGGACGGCGCCTGTTCGATGCGGTGTCTTTGCCGCATATGCGGTCACCTTTTGACGGACCTGAGGGCCATCCTCATCGCGCTCTCGAACTCGAAGGACCTTTTCGTGCTTATCAGGAACGACTTTCCGTCCTTTAAATGAATGCGTATCCCTTTGTCGGTGCCGGCGGCGATGTAGCCCCATCCTCCCTTCCCGAACTTGATCCCCCATCCGCCGTAATCCCTGAGCGCGCTGAACTCCTCCGCAGACGTGCGCTCAATGTCGCTCATCGGGACGAGACGTCCTTTTATGATGCCGACCCTCAGTGATACGTGCGTGACCGTCACCTTTATCCTTATGAGGAACAGCGCGAACGCCGTTGCCATTGTCAGCACAACACCTAGTATAAGCGCGATGCCTTCCGCCGAATCGGCATCGATGCCGTCTTCCGCAAACATGTATATCATTATTGCCGAGATCGTTATGCACAGCGCGGCCGTCGCCAGCGCTGCCCACGACGGCACGACCGTCTGCGATTCATGATAGAGCTCCGCGTCCATGTTCTGCCATGTGCTGCGCAATATAAAACACTGTGTCGCGATACACAGCGTTGCGCAAAGGATTTACTGTCGGCACGCCATCCGGTGATGCATGAACGAGTTCAAAGAACTGAACATCGGCGACGAGGCGCCGGACTTCGCGATGCCGTCCGTCGACCGCAAAGAGTTCCGTCTGTACGATGAATTGAAAAAAGGTCCGATATTGCTGAACTTCTACGTCGGTGATTTCGGAATAAACTGTACGACGTACATGATGAGGATGATAGAACTCGCTCCTTCTTTCGAAAAGACGGGCGTCCGCATATTCACGATAAATCCTGACGGCCTTGAAAGTCATAAGGTGTTCCGTGAGCGTCTGAATTCTCCGTACGATCATATACACGATATCGGTCAGGAAGTGAGCAAAGCATACGGCGCCATCATTGAGGATTCGCCCATTGTCAAAGGGTTCACTAACAGGGAGTTCTTCCTCATCGGCACGGATCGAAAAATAAGGTACATCTGGAGAGCGCCTGTCCCGAAGGTATTGCCCAATATGGACGAAATCGTTTCCGATATAGGCAATATCATCTGACCTTTCCGGAAAGTTCCGCATGTTTGACGGTAAGCGTCCCCGAGTGCCCGTTCCATTGCTTTTCGTATTCTTTTATCACAAGTTCAGATGTCTGCGACGGCGAATCGAGCGTTAACGATTCGTATTCCCCGCCCTCGCCCAGAACGCTTATCCCTTTCCTTGATCTGAGCTCTTTCAGATCGTCATACGCGTCGCATACGTTCCTTCCCAGCCATGTTTCATCAAGACCGTCGGCGTAGACGCCGACGATCACTGATGATATGCCGGAATCGATAAGTTCTTTCATGACGATGTCCTGATCCTTCCTCCACATTGGTGAGAGACAGAAAAGACCGAGGTCGCCGCATATTATGTTGATGCGCTCCCACTGATAATCCGACCACACCGTTCCTGTCACGATGCCGTCCACGTCAAGATTATCAAGCGCAGTGCGCAGAGCGTTCATGTCATCATCTTCGCTCCCGTCCGTCATCGCGGTGACAAGCCGCTTTCCCATCGATCCGGCAAGAAGAGGCACCATATCCGCGTTCGGAACGTGAAAGATCATGGAATCATCCGATGACGGGACGATATTCACAATGTACTCAACGGTATGGCCCATCTGCTCCGCGATATACAGCGAAAGAGAAGAGTCCTTACCTCCCGAATACAGTGACGCAAGCCTCATGCCCGTCATATGACGAAGATATAATTTTAAGTTATTGACGGCGTTCACGTAAGCATGAGGATCGACAGTATAACAGCTGATGATTTCAAAAAAGCGGTTTCGAAGAATGCGTTGGTGATATTGCCGATAGGCGCGACGGAAGCACACGGGGCACATTTGCCGTTGGGCACCGACACGTTCCAGCCGGAGCATATCGCCCGCGAGATATCGGAACGTATGGACAATGTGCTCATTGCTCCGGCGCTGCCGTACGGTAACCATTCGTCGATGAAGAACGTTCCCGGAACGATCAGCGTAACGTTCGATTCGTTACGTTCCGTTGTTCACGACATACTTGATTCGCTGATATGGCACGGCGTAACGCGAATACTCGTCATAAGCGGACATTGCGGAACGTCGCACATGGCGGCTGTAACGGAAGCGTGCAGAGCGATCGTCATGGAACATGACGTGCGCATAATGCTCATATCCGATTACGAGGTTATGAGAACATACGATCCGTTCTGTTACGACGGAGACGGGCACGGCGGTCTCGCGGAAACATCAAGGATGCTGGACATATGCCCCGACATCGTTAATAATGAAAGGCCCAGAGGAAGATTCGTCGACGCTTCCGGTATGGTGCTGAGGGATGCTTCGCAGTGCATGCCCGACGGCGTCGAGGGCGATACGGCGGACGCATCGGCGGTGCTGGGAGAAGAGATGAACAATTATATCACCGACACGGTGATAAGGATGATAGAAAGGGATCTTAAATGACGGTGAACCCGAAGCAGGCGGCGGCCGAGAAAGCGGTGGACGATTTTATCGCGGACGGCATGACGGTCGGTCTTGGTACCGGATCTACAGCGTATTATGCGATAAAGCGCGTCGGCGAGCTTGTGAAAAAAGGATTCAGATTAAAATGCGTGGCGACGTCCGCGGAGACGGAAAGGATTGCGAGGGAATGCGGCATTTTTATCGTCAGTATTGACGATGTCGATCGCATCGACGTGACCATCGACGGTGCCGACGAGGTCGATCCTGAAATGAATCTCATCAAAGGATTGGGCGGCGCTCTTCTAAGGGAGAAGATAGTTGCGTCCGCGTCCGCGTCGGAAGTGATAATCATCGATGATTCTAAGCTTGTGGAAAAACTTGGTACAAAATGTCCCGTTCCCGTTGAAGTTCTTGTGTTCGGCCACAGCAAGACGAAGAAGGCGCTGGAGAGGCAGGGGTGCGATGCGGCGCTCCGCGTTAAGGACGGCAAGCCGTTCATAACGGACAGCGGCAATTACATCTACGACTGTAAATTCGATTCAATAGATAATCCGTTCTTCCTTGAGTCACGCATCAACGTGATACCCGGTGTCGTCGACAACGGCCTTTTCCTTAACACGGCGACGGCCGTCGTGATCTCGTCTGCGGACGGTAACGTACGGATGATGTGAGCGTACACTCAGACGCGGCACGGAGCAGGGTCACGCCGCGCGCAGGAACATTCCCGCAACGGTATTCTTATTTTATTGTTAAGTGAGCCTTTTTATATAACATCGTTATTAGCAACGTTGTTCCCTATAGGGGTGAATATATAATGAAGAAGCCCAGAGTCATAAAGACCTACTGTCCGTACTGCAAGACCCACACATCGCACGATGTGGAGAGGGTCAAGAAGAAAAAGGCCAGTGAGCTCAAATGGGGTCAGAGAAGATTCAGAAAGGTGACCGCAGGTTACGGCGGTTTCCCGAGGCCGAAGCCGGAAGGCAGAGAGAAGCCCACGAAAAGGATCAATATCAGATTCAGATGCGAGACATGCAAGAAAGCGCACGTGAAACCGTGCCTGAGAGCAAAGAAATTCGAACTAACGGAGTGATCAAATGGTCAACGATTTCATAAAGATAAGGTGCCGTGACTGCGGCAACGAGCAGATCGGATTCAGACGGGCTGCCACCGCGGTCACCTGCCACGTATGCGGTTCGCCCCTGATCGTGCCGAAAGGCGGCGTGGGAGAGATCAAGGGCGAAGTGCTTGAGGTGGTCGGCTGATGTCAAGGGCCAAAGGTTTTCCCGAGGACGGCGAACTTGTTGTATGCACTGTCAAAAGCGTAAAGAACTTCGGTGCTTTCGTAACGCTTGACGAATATGACGAGAAAGAAGGATTTGTGCACGTCAGGGATGTGACCACCGGCTGGGTAAAGTACATCAGGGATTTCATAAGGGAAGGGCAGAAGATAGTCTGCAAAGTTCTGGGCGTTGACTCATCGAAAGGTCATATCGACCTTTCTCTGAAGTCAGTGAACGAGCATCAGAAGAGAGAGAAGATACAGCAGTGGAAGAACGAGAAGAAGGCAGAAAAATTAATGGAGATAATCGCCGAAAGGTTATCGGTCTCCGTCGACGATGCCTACGCCTCGTTCGGCAACAAGGTCTTGGAAACGTACGAGACGTTATACGGAGCGTTCGAAGCGGTGGCCGCAGCCGCGGATGAGTTCAGAGAGGAGTTCAAGGGCAAGTGGATCGACACTTTCATTGAAGTTGCGGCGGAGAACGTCACGTTACCGTATGTGCAGATAGAAGGCATACTTGAATTGCGTTCATCGGCGCCGAACGGCGTCGATCTGATAAAGAACGCGATGAAGAAGGGCGAGAAGGCGGCGAAGGATTCCAACGTTACGATGCAGTATGTCGGCGCCCCGAGATACAGGCTCGTCATAACCGCCGACGATTACAAGGAAGCAGAAGACGTTATGAAAGTTGTCTCATCAGCGGTAATAGACGATCTCGTGAAGGCGGGCGGCGAGGCCGTCCTTAAACGTGAGAGCAAGTGACCATGCCGTCGATCCTGAAAAAATGTTCGGTGTGCGGCGAATACACAATGAACGACGTGTGCGGATGCGGTTCTCCGGCAATAACGGCGTTGCCCGCGAAGTACTCGCCTGATGACAGGTACGGCGAATACCGCAGAAAAGCGATAAGAGAGGAGTACGGCGAGAATGGAAAATACCGTGATCTTTAAGGAACGTCCCGTTCTGAATGAGCCGGTCCTTATCGAAGGATTGCCGGGCGTAGGCAATGTCGGTAAGATAGCGGCGGACCATCTCGCGGAAGAACTGAATGCTGTGAAATTTGCGGAGATATATTCAAAACATTTTCCTCCGCAGGTGACACTTGACGAAGACTGCGTCGCGCGTCTCGCGTGCAACGAATTATATTACGTAAAGAATGTCAACGGCCGCGACCTTGTCCTTCTGCTCGGCGATTTCCAGGGGATGTCACCGGAAGGACAGTTCGAACTTGCCGACGAGATAATGAACATCGCCGTCACAATGAACGTCACAAAGATATTCACGCTCGGCGGGTACGGCACCGGTAACGTGGTCGAAAGTCCGAGGGTATTAGGCGCCGTATCGTCGATATCGCTCAAACCCGAACTGGAGGAGCACGGCGTCGTCTTCGTTCCGGGAGAACCGAGCGCCGGGATCGCGGGAGCGAGCGGTTTGATGCTCGGCATGAGCCGTCTTAAGGAAATTGACGCCGTATGCCTGATGGGCGAGACGTCGGGTTACTTCGTCGACCCGAAAAGCTCTGCAGTCCTTCTGAAAGTTCTTACCGATATTCTGGGTATTGAAGTAGATATGAAAGAACTTGACGAACGTTCGCAGCAGGTGGACGAGTTCACATCGAAAATAAAAGAGATCGCGGAAGGCCAGAGCAAAGAGCAGATGCGGTACATCGGATGACCCGTTGAACCGAACATACGGCATTTTTACCTTATGCGCGTAACATCTTCCGCACATCCTTTGTCCGCCAAAATATATATAGGCAATCTTTTATCCAAGTCTGCCCGACTTAGCTTAGACTGGCCATAGCGGCTGACTGTAGAGGGTTCTCGGAATTTCCGATACAGCCGCAGAGATCAGCAGATCCCCGGTTCAAATCTGGGAGTCGGGACT
>WRNI01000067.1 GCA_009776695.1 Methanomassiliicoccaceae archaeon | reverse complement strand
TGGACAGATCGTCCAGAGTCGATACGGGAACGTAACCGGTGAAGTCGGCACCGATCGTTCCCGCGCCGCGTGCGTCCGCGGCATCGTCATCATTGTCAAACGATACGATCAGAGCGAATGACGCCGCCAAGAGCATCAATGCCGCGACCGCGGAAAGAAATATTGTCTTTTTCATCTTTATCTCCTCTTTTTTGTTCGTCGTGATGCCGCCCGGCATGGTCCGCGGGCGGCATTGCTGTTACTTAACAGCGATTTGCACTTTATATAAATGTATGCAGGCGCACAGCCGCGCGAAAGACGTTACAGGTTAGTACGGCACGCATTTCTGTGATATGCGCACAGGGAACGGCATACGCCGTTCTTTTGACGAACGGGTTAAATAATGATAGCGTGATTCGGAGACGGGAAGCACTCATGGGCCGTAATTGCAAAGGCGTCACAGTACATGCAGGATCGGAAAGTTCATCTCACACAATTTCGGGAACGGATGTTCGCACAGGAGGCGCATGAGGTGGCGGCGTCGAAGATCGTCGCGATAATAATATTTCTCGCTTTGTCCGCGGGCGGCGCATATTATGCGCTGACCGTCGCAAGCGACCTGAGCGACAAGGACGGCGACGGTGACGGCGGGCATGATCATGATGACGACAAAGATACGAAGATATTGAGCGACGGCAGCCTCAGCATCCATTTCCTTGAGCTTGGTGTCTGGAACACCGGCGATTGCGTCTACATTAACTACGGCGACATCGACGTATTGATAGACGCGGGCTCAAGGCCCGCTTCGGCGGCAACGATAACGGCATACATAAACGAATACATACAGGACGGCAAGATCGAGTACGTGATAGCGACGCATGCGCATGAAGATCATATAGCCGGATTCTTCGGCACGAGCACGATCCCGGGGGTGCTTGACTCTTTCGATATAGGCACGATAATAGATTATCCGAAGGCCGTCGCCGACACCACGGCCCCCACCCGCGCAAATTATGAAGCAGCGAGAGATAAACTGGTCGCTGACGGCACGGAACATTATACGGCGCTGCAGTGCTACAACAACGAGGGCAGCGCGCAGCGCGTGTACGATCTGGGCCCCGGCGTCACAATGGAGATATTGTACCAGAGGTATTATGTTGACTACACGAGCAACGAAAATAATAATTCCGTGTGCGTGATGATAACGCAGGACGGCAAACAATATCTTTTCACCGGCGACATGGAATCAGGGGGCGAGAGCTCTCTTGTAGACCATTACGCAGCGGAGCGCGGAGGCCTCGGTCATTGTGTGCTGCTCAAGGGAGGGCATCACGGTTCGTCCACGTCATGCACCGCAAAGCTGCTGAGCGCCGTGACGCCGGACTATGTGATAATATGCACATGCGCAGGGTCATCGGAGTATACGTCCTCGCCGTCAGGTCAGTTCCCGACGCAGACGATGATCAACAGGGTCGCGCCGCATACTGCCAACGTTTATGTGACATCGTTAATGATCGACAACGCCACTCACACTTTCGGCTCGCTCAACGGAAACATCATCTTTTCGCTGAAGGACGGAGACGTGACGATAACATGCAGCGCTGACGACCGTGTGCTGAAGGATACCGACTGGTTCAAAGAATTCAGAGATACGCCGGATGCGTGGAAGTGACGGCGACAGGGAATCAGGCTGCCACAAAACACGCATTGGAATTGCCACAAAACACGCATTGGAATTGCCACAAAACATGCATTTATTGACGGCCGCTCTTTCGTGTTCCCCGATCGCGCCGGTCTCAGCAGACCCATCGTCCTCCGGACATCCGGTGTGCAACGATTGGGAACGCTTTCGCGGCGCTCATCGGTTCAACTGTCCGCCGGCATTAGGGGTGACGATAAATATCAAAAACACATATGCGGATGGCAAATATATTCACGCACGTTAAAAAAATCGAAGTGAGCGCCATGATAAACATCGCTATAGCAGGGTTCGGTATCGTCGGTTCGGCGTCATACGATCTTACGGTGAGCAACGCCGCACAGATCGAAAAGAAGGCCGGCGACAAGGTCAGAGTGAAAAAGATAGTCGATATTCTTGATTTCAGTAGTCATCCGGCGCATGATCTGTTCACAAAGAATTTCGATGACGTGATGAACGATCCCTCGATATCAGTGCTCATAGAGACGATAGGCGGCACACGGTTCGCCTACGATTTCACCAAAAGGGCTCTTGCCAGAGGCAAGAGCGTCGTCACGAGCAACAAAGAACTTGTTGCGGCCCACGGACCGGAACTCGTTGAGATAGGCGAGAAGAACGGCGCGACGTATCTCTTTGAGGCGAGCGTGGGCGGCGGCGTGCCGATAATAAGGCCGATCAAGCAGTGCCTTGCCGCCAACGAGATAACAGAGATATACGGCATACTGAATGGAACCTGCAATTACATACTCACGAGGATGCGCGACGGGAAGGAGTTCGGCGAAGCACTTAAGGAGGCGCAGGAAAAAGGATATGCGGAGAAGGACCCGTCCGACGATATCGGAGGCGTCGATCCCGGAAGGAAGATGAGCATTCTGTCCTGGACAGCGTTCGGCAAGACGATAGAAGAGAGCAAGATCGTAAGAAAAGGCATCTCGGACATAACGCCGGAGGACATAAAGAAGGCGGCCGCCGCAGGCAACGTGATCAAGCTGATCGGAAGGGTCAGGAAGGAAGGCGACGACATACGGTGCACCGTGTCGCCGGAACTTATTCCGACGAGCGACCCGCTGGCGATGGTCGACGGTGTTTACAACGCGATCGTGGTCAGAGGTAACTTCATCGGCGACGTGACGTTCTACGGANAGGGCGCCGGAGGGAGAGCGACGGCAAGCGCGATCATCGGTGACGTTATCGAAATTGCAAAGAACATCGTCGCGTCACGCAAGCATGCATGAGCATTACTTCGGTACCAATCTTCCGGCTTCGATGTATACTCTGTTGCCCTCTTGGAAGAACATGATGTAATCTCCATCTTTTGCGCCAAGCATTTCCTTGACCTTCTTCGGTACTGCGATCTGGCCTCTCGTGGTCATGTGTGCTTCGGCGATGTGATCTTGCATAATATGCAGATATACTATGTAATTGATATTTGATACCAATAAATACTGAAAATAATAAAGCAAGATAACAATGAATTAATATAACCAATCTCATAACATACTTGATAATATGGTCGTAAGATATTGTCCGAGTTGTAAAAGGAACGTACAGACTGAGCACAGTTGGAGTACAGGGGTGTTGATAATTCTATTGATATGTTTCTTCATCCCGGGATTGATCTATCTGGCGGTAAAATGGAAGAGAAGATGTCCAATTTGTCAAATGCCCGAAGGTACATTAGAAGCACCCAGAGCCAATAGTGAAAATTAACAGTATTGTACGAAATAATCAAAACCTCTTACCATCCTCTTACCATTGTTTTTTCATAATTCGATCTTGGGTGCAAACCTCTGAGTTTAGGTGCGGGTCGGACTTTGGGTGCAAAGTCAAAAACCGGGTCAGTATTATATACAAGCGGTACCAACCATTTTGTAATAATTTTTCCTTGAAGTGATAATAAAAAAGATGCTGGCCGTCGTCTTTTTTTGTTAAGTTTTATGAAGGATAAAAAATTTCGGATGAACAAAGCTTTTAATACGTTCACACAATCAGCGTCCTGCTCGGACCCAAGAGGGAAATAAATGGCCGGTAAAAAGACAAAAGGAACGTCCCGTAAGATAAAGGACAAGTGGAAGGCGAAGGAATGGTACAAGGTGCTCGCACCCCGTATGTTCAGTGAGATCGAGATAGGCGAGACGCCAAGCGCCGACCCCGAATACCTTGTAGGAAGGACTGCCGAGGTAACAGTTCACGATCTTACCGGCGATTTCTCGAAGATGCACATAAAGCTCAGGTTCAGGATAGCGAACATTGACGGTCATAATGCGAAGACGGCATTCATCGGTCACGACCTTACGAGCGATTACGTCAGAAGGCTCACCAGAAGAAAGAAGACGAAGACCGACCACGTTACCGATGTTGTGACGAAAGATAATTTCACGATACGCATAAAACCGATGTCCATCGCCGAAAAGCGAATACAGACGGCGCAGGAACAGGCGATGAGGCAGATCATGGGCGAGACGCTCGTGAAAATGGGAACGGAGATGTCATTGTCCGAGATAGTAAAGACGATCGTGTCCGGCGAGATGGCAAAGGAGCTCGCAAGGGCATGCAGATGCGTCATACCGGTAAAACGCATCGAGATAAGACGCTCGGAAGTTCTCGCGGCCGGCGAAGGCGATCCCGAATCGATAATCGACGCCGTCACAAAGAAGAACGAGCCCGAGGATGCCGCAGAGGCGGATGACGCCGCGGACGGCGCCGAGGTCGAGATCGGCAGCGAGGACGAGGCTGAGGCTGAGGCTGAAGGCGGAACAGAGGCCGATGCTGAGGCGGAAGCCGAGGACGAAGCGGAAGCTGAGGCCGAGGATGCGGACGCATCCGATGATGCCGTTCCGGATGACGCGTCCGAAGAATAAACATATTAAAACGCCGAGGTGGCTCAGCCTGGTGGAGCGTCGGACTCATAGGGTTCTGGTCAACAGACCTCTTCCAGGGAAATCCGAAGGTCATGGGTTCGAACCCCATCCTCGGCACCTATTATCACTCTGGCTATCACCGTAATTCTGAACGGGTTCGTCGCTTTTCGATCATTTCGATATGCTAAAATGCATGGCATCGCAGAACTCATCGAGACGCCGAAAAAACGCGTTCCGAAAAAATCAGAAACAGATAAATCACAGAACACCTTTACAGCGGAAGAGCCTGGTGAAACAGCCTGGCATAAAGGGATAACATGGGAGAAGGTCTAACAAAAAATCAATTGATCGCAATAGTCGCCGTGTTCGTTGTACTTATTGTGGCAGGGGCCATGATAAAGGTTAACCAAGCAAATAACGTGAGCAATCAATTCAGCGATAAAATAAAAAGTACAACCTACACGTACAACTATGAGGTGACCGTCGAATCGACTCACATCATCTTCGGCGCAGACTTTGAACTGTATGCTGACGGAAAATTAACAAAATCATTCCGGCTGGAACCCGGTCAGGGAATTAGATTCACATTGAGCAAATCATACGAAGGATTACAATTAATGCCGTACGTTAAACTGGATTTGGTGTCTCGGGGCGGCGGTTTCGGCACACAGAGCGATTCCGTTACGCTGTATCTTAAAAACGGAGAGACGGTGAAGACCACATTGCGTGCGTGAGCATGTTCGGACAGCTGTCTTGGGCAAAGATCATTCGAGATGTCCGTCAAGATAACAATAAATACGCTTAGGTGCGTCTTATCTCAATGAGAATAATCATCTACACCGGCAAAGGCGGTGTCGGAAAGACATCGGTGTCCGCCGCGACAGCCAGAAAGTTAGCGTCGCTCGGTTACAGAACGCTGGTAATGAGCACCGACGCCGCCCATTCCCTTTCCGATTCCCTCGACGTGCAGATAGGCGGCGCCGTAAAGACAATATCCAAGAATCTTGACGCGCTGGAAGTCGACATCGTTTACGAGATGGAGACGAAGTGGAAGGACATCGAGGAGTATGTGAAATTGTTCATGGTGTCTCAGGGCATGGATGAACTTTCCGCCAAAGAGATGGCCATACTTCCCGGTATGGAGCTCATTGCCGCTTTATTTCATGTACTGGAATATGAGAATAACGGTTCGTACGACGTTATCGTAATGGACACCGCCCCGACGGCGGAAACGTTACGTCTGCTCAGTTTTCCGGATGTTTCGCAATGGTATATGACCCGTCTCTACGGGTTATTCAAAAAACTGATAGGACTGGCGAGATTCACCGTCGGAAGGTTCCTTGATTTTCCGCTGCCTACGAAAGCGGTGCTTAACAGTCTGGAGGACATGAACGTCAGAATGGCCAAAGTAAGAACGTTACTCCAAGATCCTTCGAGATCGTCCATACGGATGGTGGTCAATCCCGAGCGCATGGTAATAAACGAAACGAAACGTGCGTACTCGTACATCTGCCTTTACGGGATGACCGTCGAATGTCTGATAATCAATCGCATGTTACCGGAGGATGCCGGCACCGGATATTTTGCCGAGAAACTTAAGGAACAGAAGATGTACGAAGAGATGATACATCACGCGTTCGATCCGATGAGGATGTTCTCCGCCTATCTTATGCCGACGGAGATGATGGGCCCGGAGAAGCTGGACGTTCTCGCTGAAATGATATTCGGCGATTCCGATCCGATGGAGATATACGCGACGGAAAGCCCGATGAAATTTTCTTCCGAGGAGGATCATCACGTACTGTCGTTAAAGCTTCCTTTCGCCGCCAAAGGCGATATAGAATTATACAGAGCGCGCGATACTTCACTCATAGTTCAGGTGGGCGGGCACAAAAGGAACATCGATCTCCCGCTCGTACT
>WRNI01000066.1 GCA_009776695.1 Methanomassiliicoccaceae archaeon | reverse complement strand
GCTCTTTTTACCGCCCTGCGCCTCGACGATCTCTTTGAACTTCGCGAACGCTTTGCCCGACGACAATATCTCGCGCGCTTTCGCGGGCCCGTCGGGTATCCCGCCCATCTCAAGTATCATGCCCGCGAGGTCGCACGCCTTCTCTACGACGCTCGCAGGATGTGTCCCGCCTTCGAGTATCCGTATGCATTCGCGCGCCTCCAGCGCCGGGCCTATGGCGTTGCCCACAGGCTGATCGCCGTAGGTTATAGCGCATTCCGCCCGTATGCCGAGCATGCTTCCTAACTCCATAAGATCGCGCGCGTATTCTCTCGCTTCCTCCAGCGATGTCACTTTCGTGCCTGCGCCCATCGGTATGTCCACGAGAAGATGCGTCGCGCTTATCGCCAGTTTTTTGCTTAATATCGAGGCGAGCATCTGTGCCCTCGGGTTTATTCCCAATGAGTACTCGATGTCGATGACCATATCGTCCACCGGTGCTATGTTCATCGAGCCGCCCCATGCGAACACGCCGCCTATCGTCTCCGAGATGTTCTTCAGCTTTGATGCTTCCAATTCAACGTCACAGAAAACTTCCACGAAATCGGACGTCCCGCATGCGCTGCTTATCGCGCGTGACGATGTCTTCGGTATCATAAGACCGGCGGCGGCGACTATGGAAACGACTATCGGCGTTATCTTGTTGCCGGGAACGCCGCCGAGACTGTGAAAATCAAATACGGGAGTACGGTCGAATGCTATCTTCTCGCCGGTGTTCACCATAGACTGCGTGAAATTTGATATCTCCTCGTTGTCCATTCCGTTAATGTAAAGCGCGGTGAGCCATGCCGATATCTCCGTCTTTGATAATTTGCTCTCAAGTATGTCGAAGACGATCTCATTGATCTCGTCCCTTGTAAGCTTAAGCGAATCCATCTTCTTCCTTATGCTCATCACCGAATCTGGCTTCGGTGAAAATATTACGTCAATCTCCTGCTTATCCTTCGCGCCTATCTTTGCCATCACTGACCTCGGAACGAGTATCTCTCCTTTCTTTACCACGGAGTCGGATATGCTGACAACGATAACTTGTGATGAAGATGCGTCAAGCCTGACGCGGTCCAGCTGCTTCACGCCCAATTCTTTGCAGTCATCCTCATGCGCCACCACTCTCGGTTCCGACGCGTCCACGTCGTACGATCTTGCTATAAGTCTCATTTCGATCCCCACGTTTCCAATGCTGTTCTCAGTTCATCATGCGTCTTTGCGTATTCGTTCAGCGGTATTCCTAAGAACGTTGCGTCAACTGCCTGCGACATACCCAGCGCTCCTTTTCGGACACCTCCGGGATGGCCGGCGACGCCGCCGCCCGCCTGGATCTGGACGTTATTGCCCGATGCCGCGACTATTTTATCTATCAGCCCGGGATATACGCCGCCTGAGCACACGGGCATCACTTCCTTGTATCCTACGGATGTGTCAAAACATGCGTCTATATTATCACGATCTTCATCCGAACGGCCTTCCATCTTGCCTATCCCCAGCGTACCGACATGTAACGCGTCGCCGCCGCACATGCGGCATAATTTTGCGATGGGTAACATGGCGATGCCGTGCAACGGGTCTCTTGTCATAGCGCCGTGCATCGTCCTGTGAACGTGCACGGGAACTTTTATCGATCGGTCTTCCGCCAAAACCTGAACCGCGGCGAAGCCGCATGTAAGGACGTCGACCATTATCTGCTTCGCGCCCCATGACTGCGCCTTCTCCGCCGTTTCCAGTATCCTGTGGCCGCTTGTGCTGATGTTGATCGCATGAAGCATCTTATGACCTTCACTTTTTAACAGATCCAATGATTCGGCTATCGCCGTCGTCCTGTCCTCGAGCGGGCAGAACTTCTGATCAACGAGCGTCTCATCATCCTTGCTGTTCGTTAATCCTCCTTTGCCTGATTCGTAGACATACTTCGCGGTATCCTTCGGCGAAAGCCCTATCTTCGGTTTTACGATCGTTCCCACCAACGGTTTCTCGGGACGGTCAAGTATCTTCCTTAATCCCGATGCGCCGAACTTGGGACCTTTGAAATCTTCTCTTATCGACCTCGGGAACCATACGTCCTCCAGTCTTATCTTATCGATCGCGTGCAGTCCGAACAAATTGCCCGCTATTATGCTGAGTATCTGCGGTACGGCGCCCACGTCCGTGCAGAAATCATCGACGGGGAACGCCACCGTTACGATATCACCGGTGATATCAGTTATGCGGCCTCCGTACTTTTCGAATATGTCGTTCTCAAGTGTTGATATGTTCGTCCACGTTCCGGTTGACTGTTCGGCCGCCAGCTCCTCCGCCGCCTTCGTCATCGGAAGGTCCGTTGTGATACGGTACTCGCATACAACGTACGCGTCGGGGTCCACTTTTTCGCCTAAATGCAAATATGAATAGTTCATCTTTCTCACCTTAACTGAACGTTACATCACCGAACTGCCTCATCATGATCTCGTACACGGAGCCGGGGCTTATGATGCCCAATTCCGTAACAATGGCGTCAATGTATCCCGGCGGCGTGGAATCAAAGACGGGATTGAATACTTTCACGCTTTCGTGAACCTCGCCTTTTCTCACTATCTCGTTAATATCCCGTTCCTCGATGGTCACCGTATCGCCGAAGAGCGTCTGCGGCGATATCTTGTAAGTTTCGCTGCAGACGACGAACGGGACGTTCGATTCGTTCGCGGCGAGGGCAAGCTGCGATGTTCCTATCTTGTTTATGACTGAGCCGTTGGACGTTATCGTATCCGCTCCCACCAAAACGATATCAACTTTTCTCATGACGGAACGTACCGCGCTGTCTACGATGAGCGTAACGTCTATGCCTTCCTTGGCAAGCTCGTTGACTGTCAGTATCCCCTGCCTCCACGGTCTCGATTCCGTCGCGTAAACTTTTATTTTCTTACCGTTCCGGTGCGCCTCTTTTATGCACTCGAGGGCGGCGCTGCTGTTGCAGTGCGTCATCACCGTCGCGTTATCCTTTATTCTTCTTGATCCTATGACACCGATCTTAGATACCGCTTCGTCGGACGCGCTCACGAACTCCGCGGAATTCTTTATTATTAAGTTCGCGGCATCCTTTACGTTAACGGACGCGTCGAACCCTTTCATCGTGTATTGAACCGCATTTAACAAAGAGACGGCGGTCGGTCTTGAAGATATCAGTTTATCTTTTGCCTTCAGAACGTCCTTCCTCATTTCATCAATGTTCTTCCATTCCTTGGACGATACGAATTCGGATAACGCGGCGGAGGCGGCCCTCGCTATGCGTCCCGCGCCGCGTATCTCCATTTCCTTTATCGCTTTGACGGTGCCGTCAACGTTCATAGGGAAAGTAAAAGGGCGTATGCGTTAAAAACCCATCGAACGCATCTCCTGATATCCTGCCGCCGTCATCGGCATCGTTGCGCGATCAGATGAAAATGGCCATCTGGTTCAGGTCTTTCTCGTAATTCTTCCCGATATGCCGAAAACCATGCGATTCATAGTATCTGATCAATTCGTCCTTGCAGTCGAGGCGCACCATCCGGCATCCGAACGTTTCCTTGCCTTTAGAGAACAATTTCAAAGCGCGATCGAGCATGTGCCCTCCAGAACCGGGCACAGCGTCATCAGCCCTCGCCAACTGGCCGATCAAGTACGCTTGCGCAATCCCGTCCTTCAGGTTCATCGAATCTATGATGGATGGATCGAGTTCTGGGTTGTGCATGCTGAGGCACTTCAGGGCCAGCGTGAAATATCCCAGGATCTCCTGTTCATTCTCGTCCATCATAAGATATGTGCGCGAGATGTCCCTTAAATCGTGTCTCAAGGCTATCTTCTTCAGAAAATATTCACTGTCCTTGTTACGGGAGCATTTGAACTTTGACAACAATGTCAAAAGTTCGTTCTTTTCCATTTCGTCCATCAGTCTGCGTAATCTGTATATCTTTACGGTCACCTAATTCACCACCTGTTATAAATTGCCTCTCTGAGGCGATCAGCGATCCCTCTCAAGGATCAGTATGAGATATCTTCGATCTCCACTCCGTTCTGCTCGGCCCATTTTCTTGCCTTTGCGACAGCCTCTTTAAGCCAGTTGGGATTGTTCTTAATGAATTCTTCCCCTTCTCTGAGCTCTTCTTCGATGCCTATGTGGTCAAGCTTGAGGGGGCCTCTTTTCTCGGCTTCCCAGAACGCGGCCTCCAGATTCCTGGCCTTCTCGGGGGTGTCTATCACCATCATCTCATCAAAGGAGCTCGTTGCCATTTTTTATCACTGATTTCCAAACTACTCGCAATTATATTAAATTTGGTGCTACAGTTAGTATAACCCCGCTTTTTGCTACTCGTGTGTCCTTCCGGGACATTCTCGAAAGATGTTATTCATCACTGCCAGGAAGTTCGCCCCTCTCTATCAGTCTGGCCTTAGCGGCAGCAGCGGCCTCTTTCAGCCAATTCGGATTGTTCTTAAGAAACTCTCTCCCTCTTCTGAGCTCTTCCTCTATATCTATATGGTCGAGGTTGAGGGGGCCTCTCCTTTCTGCCTCCCAGAATGCGGCCTCCAAATTTCTGGCCTTCTCGGGTGTGTCGATGATCATCATCTCATCGAAAGATTGCGTTGCCATTTTATCACTGATATCCAAACTGCTGCGCGATTATATTAAATTTGGCGGCCGCACAATGCATCATGATTTTCCTTTATCGGCGCAATGAGAACTTCGCGTACGATACGTTCCGCCTCTTCGATGCCGTACAGCAGATAAACGGCGCCGAGGACCGCTTCGAACGCGTCCGCGCGCATATTCTCCTCGATGACGTTGCTTCCTGTCCTCTTCTCTTTGTGACCTTCGCCGACAAGCAAAGAATCATCGATATCGATGCCCGCTTCCGTTACGCGTAATGATATGTTCTTATTGCAGACGATGTCCTTCTTGAGATCGGTCATCGCCCCCTCGTTCAGTTCGGTGTCCGAATAGATGAATTCACATACCGCGAGCTCAAGAACGGCATCACCCAGAAATTCCAGTCTTTCATAGGATCGCGTTCCGCTGCTGCGTGATGCTTCTTCGTTCGCGTAGCTGTCATGCGTCAGTGCGGCGCTGAACATTTCTATATGATCGGCGGGAACGTTCCTTCTTCCGAACGGCGGTGCCGCAAGGAACTTGCGTATCGCTTTCTCTCTTTCACGGGACAAGGCCATGGTACGTCACCGTATGCAAACGATATAATCATCACCCTGTCGGAAATGATCTGTCGGCCCGGATAAAATGAAGGGAACGGAGAGAGCTCCCTCCGTTCCCGCGGCGCTGCGCAGCGCTCTGTGCACCTGTTTCTTTTCTCTTATACCGTTCCGCGGATCACTTCTTCTCCGAGGCGGTGAAGTTGACCTCCGTGACCCTTTCCTCAATGGTCATCGTGGGCATCATCTCATTCACCGAATGACCGGTCTTTGCGACCGACGTTATCTCGACCTCGGCGTCGATGCGCACGAATATCACGTATCTTCCGTCCGCATCCGTCGTCACCGGCTCTCCCGGCTCGCCGTCTATTGTGTATTCTACCGTAACACCGGCGATGCCTTCGCCGTTGACGGAGACTATGCCGGTGACGATCGTTCTTCTGCACCAGAACAGGAATATCAGCAGCGACAGTATGATGAGCGGGAACAGGAGGAACATCCATACGCTTGTTCCCTCGTCCTTGTCGGATGACAGGAACGCCACCTCTAACGAAAGGTCACCGTCCAGCGAAGCGACGACGTACGGTCCGACCGATCTTGTTCCCTTGTCATCGGTCCATGATGCGTCGTCCCCTGCGTCGCCGATCGCCCTTATCACCATCTGCGTTCCTTTCGGTACGTTGTATATCACGTAATTACCGAATGCGTCAGCGGTCAGCGTCCTCCAGATGCCGTCGTTGTTCAGCATGTACTCGAACGTTCCTCCTTCATCCGACGTTACCGTGATGGTTATCGTGAACAGCTTCACCAACAGTATGTCCGCGTCCGTTATATCATCTATCACGGAAACGTACGATACCGCCGTTACGGCGTATCCTGATATCATGACGGTTGCGGTGAAGCTCGCGTTCATCGGCACGTTCGGTACCGAGTACGCGCCAAAGGCGTCCGTTGTGGTCGAACCGGCAACTCCGTTGATCTCATAGAACACGGTGACACCGACGAACAGATTGCCGTCCGTGTCTATCACGACGCCCGATACCGTGTATGACTTCTCTTCAAGAGTTATGTCTGCGCCCGTTACGTCCGATGTCACGGATATGTACGACGGTAACGGAACGACGGCGATATGGCCCGCCGCGACTACGTCCGTTACAACGAAGCTTGCGTTCATCGGCACCGTGACGGAATACGAACCGTCAAACGCGGACGTTGTCCATCCCGGTATGCCGTTGATCCTGTAATAGATCACGGCGTCGCCGAACGGGTTGCTGAACGGATCTTCAACAATACCGGACACTGTGTACGTTTTTGCATCCAATACTATGTCCGCATCCGATATGTTCCCTGTCACGGAAGCATATGACGATGACGATATTGTCGTGTAACCTGATACCGTCGCCGTTGCTGAGAAGGATGCGTTCGCCGGTACGTTGGGTACGGTGTACACACCCAGCGCATCGGTCGTCGTAGATCCTGTTGCGCCATTCACAACGTAATTCACAGTGACACCCGGTAACGGGTTCGTTCCGTCGTTGACCTCACCGCTTATGGTATATGTGACCGCGTCTAGGACTATGTCGGCTGTCGTTATGTTACCTGTGACAGAGGCATACGACGGTGTTGTTATCGTTGTGTAACCTGATACCGTTGCGGTTGCTGAGAAGCTTGCATTCGCAGGCACACCGGATACGGTGTACACACCTGACACATTCGTTGTTGTCGATCCGGTCACGCCGTTCACTACGTAGTAGACAGTGACTCCGGGCATCGGACTGCTTCCGTCATTGACCTCGCCGCTTACGGTGTATGTGACCGCGTCCAGTACTATGTCCGCGGTTGTTACATTATAGGTCACGGAAACATATGACGGTGACGAGATTATCGTGTATCCTGATACCGCCGCCGTTGCCGAGAAGCTTGCATTCGCAGGCACACCGGATACGGTGTACACACCTGACGCA
>WRNI01000065.1 GCA_009776695.1 Methanomassiliicoccaceae archaeon | reverse complement strand
AAATTAGGGGGGGGGGGAGCAGCCCTCTCCGTGATGATCGCGGCATTGCTCGCGGTCACGGCGTTCGCGCTTTTAACGAACGCCGACGTTAACGAAAACGAGAACGCGGTGATCGGGGCTCCCGGCGACTATAACGTCGACGATATAAATGCCATAAACGGTATCATTGCCGATAACGGTCTGGGCTGGGCCAAGGCCGACCCCGCGGACGGAAGTTATGTGCCGTCCGGCTGGACCGGCGCGACATGGACCACGATAGGCTCAGAGCAGCGCATAACAACGCTGGACATAGATTACAAAGATCTGACCGGCACGCTGGATGTCTCCGGACTGACCGCGCTGAGGAACCTGTACTGTGACAGCAACGACCTGACCGCGCTGGATGTTTCAAAGAACACCGCGCTGAGGAACCTGTACTGTGACAGCAACGACCTGACCGCGCTGGATGTTTCAAAGAACACCGCGCTGGAATATCTGTATTGTTCCGACAACAGCCTGACCTCGCTGGATGTTTCCAGCAACATCGCATTGAAAGAGCTACGGTGTTCCGACAACAGCCTGACCTCGCTGGATGTTTCCTACAACACCGCATTGGAAGTGCTGTCTTGCTCCTATAACAAGCTGACCGTGCTGGATGTTTCCGGCAACATCGCATTGGAAGAACTGTCTTGCGGAGATAACAAGCTGACCGTGCTGGATGTTTCCTACAACACCGCGTTGGAATATTTGGATTGTTACGGCAGTAACCTGACCTCGCTGGATGTTTCCATCAACACCAAGCTGGTCACTCTGTATTGTGATGACAACAGCCTGACCACGCTGGATGTTTCCAGCAACACCGCGTTGGAATATTTGCATTGTTCCGCCAACAAGCTGACCGTACTGGATGTTTCCAGCAACACCAAGCTGGTCACTCTGTATTGTTCCCTCAATGAACTAACTGCGCTGGATGTTTCCGGCAACACCGCGCTGAGGCACCTTGACGTAACCTTTAACGAGATTGCGGACGAGAGCGATGTCGCCGGCGCGGCATCTTTGTTCTATTTCCCAGGCAGCTGGGATGTTAACGGTGGCAATTTCTACTTCTCGCCGCAGAAGGCGCCGGGGATATTCAATGCGGACGACATTGCCGTTATCAACGCGATCATAGCCAGCAAAGGTCTTGACTGGAAGCCGGCCGACCCGGCCGACGGGAGCTACTGCCCGTACTCATGGGATGTGGAATGGTCCACCGCCGCCACGGACAAGCGGATCACTTATCTCTACATTCAGAACGAAGGTCTGACCGGGGCGCTTGACGTCTCCGAACTGACATCGCTGAGGGAGTTGCACTGTGACGGTAACGAGCTGACATCGCTTGACGTCTCCGGTCTGACGTCGCTGAGATATCTGTACTGTGACAACAACGATCTGACGGCACTGGATGTTTCGGGCCTGACGTCGCTGAGATATCTGTACTGTGACAACAACGATCTGACGGCACTGGATGTTTCGGGCCTGACGTCGCTGGTAGAACTGGGCTGTTCCGGAAACAGCCTGACATCGCTTGACGTTTCCGGACTGAATTCGATCACGTACCTCGACGTGAGGAACAATTATTTCGCAAGCGAGGATGACGTTATCGGCGCGGACGAACTCACCAACTTCATCACGGCAGACGGCTGGGATGTTGCCGGCGAGGACTTCTATTTCGCTCCGCAAAAAGGAAGCAAAGCAACGGAGCCAGGGTCGGGGCCTGTCGCGGGCGGCGGTGACGGCGGTGACAATACGTTACTGATAGTCGCGGTCATCGCGGTCGCGGCGCTGGCGGTCTTTGCCGTATACATGTTCGTGCTGCGGCCGAAAATGTAAAACCGAATAAAAGGACGGGGGGCCTCCCCCGTCCGCCTTTCTGTCTTTCGTTTTTCGTTTGCGGTGTACGCGGTGTGAACGTTATTTTGCGATCCGTGATGTGAAACATTTTTATCGGACGCATACCTAACGCGAACAGATGCTCGGAGATATCATACAGATCGTTTGGCTGGTGTTCGGTAATGACAGATTGGCTACGAAGGAGATCGAAGATCGCCTGGAATCAATGTTCAATTACCGCTGCCCGGACGATTTCGCCAAAACTTTAACGAAGTTAAAGCAAGCGGGCTTCGTAAAAGGCGAGGTCTCCGTGGAACGCGGCGGATGGGTATGGTGGGTGGACGATGAATGCAGATCGTCCGATCTTTCCAAGATAATGTGAGCGTTCATTTCATATATCCGCTGAGCGTGTATGTCGGCGGAACAACCGAGGGAAAAATGAACTTCAAGGACGAGGAGGTGCTCGCAGGGTGGGAGGATATCCTTGCGAAGAAATATCAGCTCAATATAACCGAAATAGCTGACAGCTACCCCGACAAGAGGAGCATTTACGTTCTTTATTCGGATATTGACGAATACGACCCCGATCTTGCCATCTTCATACTCGACAGACCGGACAGGTGCCTTGCGCTCGGCCGCAAGGCGGTAAAGAACCTCATGCCCCCGTCCTGGGAACAAAAGGGGACGGTGAATCTGCGCATCACGGGGCTTCCGAGGGATGTGCGCGTTGATATCAGGGAACTGAGAGCGAAACATTTGGGAAAACTCGTTGCGATAGAAGGATTGGTCAGGAAAGCGACGTCGGTGAAGCCGAGAATGACCAAAGCGTTATTCAAGTGCACAAAATGCGACGCGGAGATATGGGTGGACCAGTCGGGAATGTTATTGCGCGAACCTACAATGTGCACAAGCACCGACGGCAGCTGCAACAGGTCGAACGCGCAGTTCGTTCTTTTAAGCGAACGGTGCTCGTACACGGACACGCAGAAGATCGAGATACAGGAGAGCCCGGAGGGCCTCAGGGGAGGGGCGCAGCCCGAACGTTTGTCAGGATATCTGGAGGATGATATCGCCGGTATGACATTCCCCGGTGACAGAGTGGTGCTTAACGGAATAATAAGAGCTGTACAGAAAGGCGACCGTGATCGATCTGCGGTATTCGAAACGTTCATCGAAGTTCATTCCGCGGAGTTCAAACAGCATGAGTATGATGAGATTTTGATAACAGCGGAGGACGAGGAAAAGATATTGGAAATGTCCAAAGATCCCGAACTCTTTGAAAATATGGTAAAGTCGATATCACCGACCATCTACGGCCTCGAGATGGAGAAGGAAGCGATCGCATTACAATTATTCGGCGGAACGAACAAGGAGATGGACGACGGCACTGTGATAAGAGGCGACGTTCACATACTTCTGATAGGCGATCCCGGAGTTGCCAAAAGCCAATTGCTGAGGCAGATGAGCTCTCTTGCCCCGCGGGGGATATACGCGTCCGGTAAATCCGCATCCGCCGCGGGTCTCTGCGTTCACGGCGACACGATGATAAGGACGGCGTCCGGCGACGTGATGATAAAGGATTTCGTCGAATCACGGATGAACGCCCCGGAAGAGTACAAAGAAGGGATACTTAGACAGGCGGTGTCCGGCGATAACGTTATCGCGGTCACGGAGAACGGTTTTCCGAAAGCGCTGCCCGTAACGTTCGTATGGAAGATAAGGACACCTTCGTTTCTTATGGAGATCGTCACCGCGAACGGCGATAAGCTTGTGCTGACGGAAGAGACGAAAGTGATGGCCGGCAGCGGCAACATATTCGGCTGGACCGAAGCAAGGAACATAATTCCGGGGAATGATGTTCTTGTCGCCGGCGGGGAGAACATGACGCTGCGCACTGTCAAAGTAAAGGAAGTGAACAAGATCGGCAACGGTCTTCCCGATCACGTATACGATCTGACGGTCGAAAGGGCGCACTCGTTCATCGGCAACGGATTTGCGGTGCACAACACCGCCGCTGCTGTCAAAGATGATTTCGGCGAAGGGAGATGGACGCTGGAAGCGGGCGCGCTTGTGCTCGCGGATAAAGGATTGGCGTGCATCGACGAACTTGATAAGATGTCGGAACAGGACAGATCGTCACTGCACGAGGCGATGGAATCGCAGAGGATATCCGTCGCGAAAGCAGGGATATCGGCGACGCTTCAGTGCAGATGCTCGATGTTGGCTGCCGCGAACCCGAAACGCGGAAGGTTCGACGACACCGACATCGGCGACCAGATAAACCTGCCGCCCGCGCTGATGTCGCGTTTCGATATGATGTTCATCCTCCGCGACAGGCCGGAGGCGGAGAACGACAAGAGGATAGCCGAGCATATATTGCATGTGCACCGCAGAGGACAGGCGAAGAAGAACTCCGATATGGACGCGGAACTCAGTGAAAAGATAATGAGCGAAACGACGTCAGTGGAACCTGTATACGGAGTAGACATACTGAGGAAGTATGTCGCCTATTCGAAACGGATAATACCGGTGATGTCCGATGACGCGTTTGAGAAGATACAGAGCAATTATTTACAGATACGCAGGACATCCGGCGGAAAGAACAATTCCGTACCGATAACGGCGAGGCAGCTGGAAGCGTACATACGGATGTCCGAAGCGTCCGCGAGGGCGAGGCTCAGCGATACGGTAACGTTAGAGGACGCGGCCCGTTCCATAAAACTGATACACTATTTCCTGGACAAGGTGATAGGCCGCGAGGGCGAGACGGTATGGGACATCGACGCGATAGCGACGGGAAGGTCAGCGAAGACCAAGGACGCGATATCGCTTATCCGCAACGCATTGCGCGAACACTTCGAGGAAAGGAAGATCCCCATGTCCAAGGGCGAGCTCATGGGGATGCTCGGCGGTCAGATAAGCGAGACCGAGATATCGCGCGTGCTCGGCAAGATGGTGTCGGAAGGCGATGTGTACTGCCCTTCGTACGATGCCTACAAGCTTACGGAGGACACTCTGTGATATCCGTGAAGATGCACGTCCGCGGAACCGAGAGATTACTCGCTGCGTGCGACGAGGAGCTTCTGGGAATGACGTTCAGGGAAGGGAACGCATGCCTTAAGGTATCGGAGCATTTCTACAAAGGCGAGCTTGTGACCGAAGAGGCGTTCCGCGAACGGATGAGGAGCGTGACGATAATGAACCTCGTCGGCGACCGGACCGTGAGGGAAGCGATATCATGCGGTCACGTGTCGGAAAGCGCAACGATGATCATCGGCGGGGTGAGGCACGCGCAGGCAGCGGTGATGTGATGTTCTGCGTCAGGTGCGGTAAAGAGGGCGATACATTCAACGGTCTGTGCACGGACTGTTTCCTGGACGGGAAACAGCTGGTGACGCTGCCGCATCACGTGGACCTGGAAAGATGCGTCAACTGCGAAGAGTTCAGGATACACAACCGCTGGGTGCCCAAGCCGGCAAAGGAGGCGGCGGAGGATGCGGCGATGGCGTCGTTATCAGCGGTCGCCGGGATGCGCATAATTAACGTTATCGTATCATCCGAAGAACAGGACGAACGTAATTTCAACGTTTCGGCGGAAATAACGGGAGAGCTGGGCGGCCGCACCGTCAGCGCGAACGCGGGGACGGTCGTGCGCATGAAGAATAACGTATGCCAGAGATGCTCAAGGCAGCTTGGCAACTATTACGAAGCCATAATACAAATAAGGAGCGGAACGAAGGAGCTTGACGTCAACGTACGCGACGAGACCGTCCGTTATGTGCGCGACCGCATAGAGAACATGTCATCATCGAACCGTCAGATATTTTTAACGAAAGTCGAAGAAGTTCACGGCGGCGTCGATATGTACGTTTCATCAACGTCGCTCGGTAAAATGCTGGCGAAAGAATTGTCGGACACGTACGGCGCCGAGACGAAAGAGTCGTCGAAGCTCGTCGGGAAGACGGAGGACGGTTCCGATATGTATCGTATGACGTACCTCGTAAGAATGCCGGAGTACCATCTGAACGATATCGTCGTCTTTGAGGACGACGTGTACAAATTATCGGGAATAGGGAAAGGCAGCGGAAAATTGATCCGTTTACGGGATCTTCGTGAAATGCCCGTAAGACGGGCGCAGATGTCATCGCTGAAAGTTCATACCCCGCATGATAAGATAATGAGGGCGACGGTGGTCAGTACATCCAGGGATGAGATGCAGGTCCTTCATCCGGTAAATTATTCGACCGTCGACATAAAGGTGCCCGCGAACACGGAAGCGAACGAAACGGTGGACGTCGCCGACGTGGACGGGACGCTGTTCTTCGTGCCGTGAGACCGCATTGTTTTTCTTTCACGTACGCTATACACGGACGATGATCAGGATACCGGAGCCGATCGAGGACATCGTTGTCAATTTACTGCGTCTCGCGAACACGAAGTTACCCGACGATGTCGGCTGGGCGCTGGAGGCCGCCGCCGCTTGGGAGACCGATGAGATCGCATACTCGCAGCTCGGAGGAATAATGGACAACGTTAAGAAAGCGGAGTTCACGGGAAGGCCGATGTGCCAGGACACGGGGATACCGATATTCTACGTTTCCGGCAGGATGATCGCGTCGCTTGATGAGGAGATACGAAAAGGCGTGAGAAAGGCAACGGAGACGATACCGTTAAGGCCGAACACCGTTCATCCGTTGACACGGAAGAACAGCGGCGACAATCTCGGGAAGGGGATGCCCATCGTGCACTACAGACCGACGGACGATCCGTTCACCGAAATAACCGTGATGCCTAAGGGCGCCGGGGCGGAGAACATGACGAGACTTGCGATGCTCGACCCTTCGGACGGGATCGCCGGGATAAAGAGATTTGTTCTGAACGCCGTTCTCGAAGCGGGCGGCCGTCCGTGCCCGCCGACCGTCGTCGGCGTAGGAATAGGAGGAACAGCGGACAGATGCGTCGCTATGTCCAAGGAGGCGTTGCTTGCACCGGCGGATTCTGTTAACGCGGACGATGATGAACGAAAATTAGAAGAGGAACTTTTCATGACGCTCAACTCAAGCGGCCTCGGCCCCATGGGGCTCGGCGGCAATTCCACGGTGTTGCGCGTTCACGTCAGAACGGAATACTGCCACACCGCCAGTCTTCCGGTTGCGGTGAACCTGAGCTGCTGGGCATCGAGAAGGGCGACCGTCCGCATAAATGATGACGGAACGGCGGAATACAGGCAAAAGTGATAAGATGATAACGATAACATCGCCGATGGACGAGAGCACAGCGAGAGGCCTTAAACTGAGGGAGACGGTGTACCTGTCAGGTACTGTCGTCACGGGACGTGACAAAGTTCATATGCGCGCCCTCTCCCCGGGGACGGACGCACCTGAATGTCTGAACGGCGCGACGCTCTTCCACTGCGGTCCGATCGTTGTCCGCGACGGCAGCAAAATGAAGGTCATCGCCGCCGGACCGACGACAAGCGCCCGCATGAACTCCATGGCGCCGGAGATGATACGGAGGTACGGGATACGCGCGGTAATAGGCAAGGGCGGGATGTCCGATGAGGTACTGCAGGTGATGAGTGAAGTAGGCTGTGTGTATCTCGCCGCCATAGGCGGCGCGGCGGTCTCACTGGCAGAAGG
>WRNI01000064.1 GCA_009776695.1 Methanomassiliicoccaceae archaeon | reverse complement strand
TGGTGTTCGACCAGATATATCTGGGCGGATACATGTCCGGCGGTGTGGGATTCACGCAGTACGCATCAGCGGCATACACCGACAACATCCTTGAAGACTACGTCTATTATGCGATAGACATGATCAAGGACAAGTACGGCGGATTCTGCAAGGCGGACCCCGCGAAGTTCGACGACCTGCTGAAATTCGGCGACGAAGTTAACGCGTATGCGTTAAGCATGTACGAGAAGTACCCTGCCGTAATGGAATCGCACTTCGGCGGTTCGCAGAGAGCGACCGTCGCTGCGGCCACGACAGGAATCGCAGGAGCGATGGCAACAGGTATCGCCGACTGCGGTGTTAACTTGTGGTACTTGTCGATGCTGCAGCACAAAGAGCGCGCAGGAAGACTCGGATTCTACGGATACGATCTGCAGGATCAGTGCGGTTCCGCGAACTCGCTTGCGTACAGGTCGGACGAAGGTCTGCCGATGGAGCTCAGAGGCCCGAACTACCCGAACTACGCGATGAACGTAGGTCACCTGTCCGGTTACACCGGCATCCCGAAGGCCGCTCACGCAGCACGCGGAGATGCATTCACGGTGAACCCGTTCGTCCGTGTGGCGTTCGCAGACCCGAGCCTTGTGTTCGACTTCGCGAACATCACGAAAGAGATCGGAAGAGGCGGACTCAGGGAGTTCAAGCCTGCCGGCGAGCGTACCGCTGTAATAAAAGTGTGATCACCGTGAATGTAGGGGACGTGTACAAGTACATGCCGACGTCAACGGTCGGTAAGGTAACGGACGTTGTCGAAAAAGGAGGGAAAAAATGGGCGCTGCTCGATTTCACCAATCTTTACTACGACGCCGATCATCTTACCAAAGCTGACATAAGCGAGTACAAGGAGGTCTCCTTCAAAGAACGCGAGAGGGACCGCGACCAAAAGCTGCGGTCCGTCGAGGATTACGCGAAGACAGCGGAGGACGTGAACATCGATATGTTCATGCCCTCGGGCGGCGGATAAACCATTTAATTTTTACTCCTATGCGGCGAAAGCCGCATGGGGACTTTAGAAATTCTTTTACTCTTGTTATTGTTACGACTAAGCATGACAATAACCTTTGACTCGCTTGTCGGAAAGCAGATGATATCGTCGGACGCGTACGATGTCGGTGAGATCATTGATGTTCGTTACGATCCGTTCGAATGGAATGTCGCAGGTCTTAAGATAAAGACGAAACGCAGTGAGAAACTGGCCGCAGGCATAGGCAAGGGAAATATGATGATACTTCCTAAGAATTTCGTCATGAACGACGTCATCTTACTGAACGCGGGCATCGATAAGCTTAAGGACATGGCGTCCCCCGATAACAATAACATTCCTCTGCTCTCGTCGCTGAGGTCGGCGAAGGTCGTCTCACGCGACAACGCGATGGTGGGCGTTGCGACGGACGTTGTGATAGACACGGACATCTGGAAAGTGGTGTCGATAGCCGTAAGGCTTGATAAGACGGCCATCGAGGCCATGGGCATGAAAAAAGGATTGTTCTCAAAGATAAACGCCGGGATACCGGCGGACATGATACTCGCGTCCAAGGAAATGATACATCTGAGCGAAGGCATGGACGGCATCAGAGAGAGGATGACGATCCTCGAGTGATCATTTCTTATCGAATGCAACAAGTATCGTAGCCAGTTTCGGATTGTCCTCGAGCCCGTAATACTTTTTGATCAGGACGTCGGATGTCGGTGCAGGGCTGCATGATATCACGTTCGTGCATCCGTTGCCCTCGTTGACCTCAGGGAACGACACGGGAGGCATTATGAACTTCTCGCCTCCCTTGACAGTAACCTGCGGGAACACCACGAACGCGTCGCCCATCCAGATTATGTCGTCGCGCCCTTCGTACAAATGTTTGGTCCACGGAAACACTTCCTCGCCGAGAACGGCGCCGTCATTGCCTCTCAGTATCACCGTAGGCTCAGGCGGAGGCCTGAACCGTGTGTCCTTTACGATGCATATTATCTTCTCGCGTATCAGCGCCTCGGAGAACCCTTCGTTCGCGACGCCGATGTCCGTGCTTCCTCTGACCGTCGCCTCTTCGTCGACCAGCTGTTTTATTATCGCGTCGTCTAAATAGAATGCGTTGAGCACTCCCGTCATCTCTTTAATGATATTGAGCGGCGTATCGTCGTTCATCGCGCTCCCTAAATCGTATCAATATAAAAACCGTTTCGGCAGCAAATGTCTGTTTGGTCAACATCGCATGTCTAATAAGACCATATTTGAGCGAGGACACTTTCTGTTTAAGCCAATTTCTAAGGCCGCATTACATAATCATCAATCCAAAAGCTGAGGTCAGACCGGACACAGAATGGCTTTAGACCCTAATATGGTGTCGTAAAGCGTCATTCTGGTGTCAAAAATAATGATGAGCCCGATGTTCGATGCACATGGGGCGTGAATCGGGATGCCACCCGTGATGTTTATTTACTGTGTAAATAAATATCACGGTACACCAGAAGTTTGTTTCATTGTCCTTACTCTCACTTTACTCTCACTTTACTCTCACTTTACTCTCACTTTACTCTCACTTTACTCTCAGGCACAACACGTCCATAAGTATTACAGCATCAGGAACTTCCACGAACCGACTCTTTTCGAGCCGGTTCTAGTTATGATGCCTTTTTCGGTAAGTGACTTAAGAGTTCTATTGACAGTGCTTTCGGTCATGCCCAAACGTTCCATGATCTCTACAACTGTGACGTTCTTGTCCTCGTTTATCTGTTCGCAGACCCTTATCTCATTCTCGGTCATGCCTTCAGGCAGATTCGAGAGTAGATTTTCAGGTACCTTCTCGATCGAAAGAGTATGCAGTTGCGGCCGTTTGAACGTGACAGTGAAAAAATAATCTGATTCGAAGGTCGGAGCTTCTAGACCTGCCTCTTCCATCGAATCTCTGATCTTCTTTATTCCTGTGCCCATTTTTTCAATGTATCCGGCACGATATAGCATATCCACGATTGTCTTGTTGCGGACAACACTCATAGATCCAAGCCTGTCCAGTGTCAGCCCGTCAGGGAGACCGCCGGGGTTGGTAACAACCACACGATCATCATAGATCTCTACCATGATGTTCGCACCCTCTTTGAAATAGTCCCGGTGTGCGCAGGCATTCGTTATGGCTTCACGTAAAGCCTCCTCCGGCATTTCCAGGACATTCTGGCGCTGTGTCCCTTTTAGCTCATGACGCACCCGGAGATTCTTCCACAAGAACTTGACCGCATTGTCGATATTGTCAAGCATGCCTTCATTGTAATCCCCAACATCGATGACCTTGGACTTACCGGTTCCTTTGAACAAGGCGCACATTATCTTTGCATAGCAGAATTCAGGATCGTCATTGTTGTCGCGGAAGAACAATGCTCCCGCATTAGTGTAAACAAGTTCGCCGTCATCTCTTTGTTTCGCGCAATCCAGATGCGTCAGTACGCGGTCATAAGGCAGTTCAGCATCTATCTTGGCCTTCCTGAGATACTTCTCGTATGCTTTCTTGATAAAGTTATCATTTACCGGGAAATCATTCCTCACCTTAGTATCGTAACGCACGGCATTAGCGGACTGCATGAATCTCAGTATGCCGTCACGATCAAGTTTCTGAGTATTCGGCCCTATTCGTATATAGAAACCGCCGGCGCACATGTACGGTTTATTATCGCCCTCGTAAACCGTGATGACAATTATATTGTCATGAACTTCCAGTTTTGTTTTCGGTCTCGGCTGTATGTTGTTGATCGTATCCTGAATGTTTGAACGCGCCGCATTAGATGTATCCGTTCCGACGACGATATTCTTCTCGTCATTTATTCCTATGTAGATCTTACCGCCTGAACAGTTCGCAAATGCACATGCTTCGGAAGCAAGATCCTTGTCCGGGGACTTTTTGAATTCGACTTTGTAGCCTTCACCTTCGCTGAGGATTATGTCAAGATCTTTGATCATAACGGCGATTCGCTCCTTTATTGTTCTCCGAGGGCTCTCCAACCTCTATAATCCGGATTGCGGACATGGTTTAATAGATGTCGCACTTTAAAACCAAGAAAAGAGAGTCACCGAGATCGATGCATGTTGTCAGCACCGCAATTATGACAACTGATATGAAAAGATACAGCACCTGCCGAGCACGGTTCCGGCGGTATTGTTCATGCGCTGCGATATTTCACCGGATTGTGCAACGCCCGCCGCACAATTAACGGAATTCCGATCGGCGGAGCTCGGGATAACGGGAACAGCGTGAACGATCCTGCACCGGCCTCGGAAAAACCCTATCGAATTCGATAGGGCTGAACGTGCCGCCGGAAGATATCACTCGAACGTGAACGTGACATTCCTTCTGAGACCAAGGTCCGCGGCCACTTCGCATGCCTTTATTATGGCGCAAGGCACAGGGCACGCGGGATGGGGGATGAAGTTGCTGCACACTTTCATAACACCGTTATCGGTAATGCGCGACGCCACCGCGTCCATCACGTCCGCCGTCTTAAGCTCGGAGGCAAGTTTCTTCACGTTCGGGCATTCGCTCTCTATGGTAAGGGCAACGGACATCATGTCATCCGATACCGCATGTATGTTCGTTTTGAACCTGCACACTCCTGCGTCCACTGTCAGCGAAGATTCACTCATCGCTCTCGTATCTCCTTATCGGGTTGTCGATGCCGGCCATCGCCTTTATGTCGACGACGCCGACGGCGCCAACGACCTCGCCGTCAACCTCCAGCGGGGCGACTATAACTTTTATTCCCTTGTACGGGCCGGACGTGGCGACACGGCGTATCGTCGTGCCCAGGTCCATGGCCTCCTCAAGCACCTCGCCGGTGTACGTGTTGTCGATGACCGCTCCGTCCTCTATCCTTATTCCTAAATTGTCCTTACTTCTGGCGCATACCGGCAGCCTTCCCATAAGATCGTGTATGGTGAACGCCAGTGAGATAAGCTCCTTATTAGCATTCCTCTGGAACGGTATGTCAAGCGCCGACCTGTTAAGGCGTATGCCGCCTATCAGCCTTATAGCAGCGGAAACCGCACCTTTCTCAGCCTTCTCGCGGTCGCCCGCAGTACCTATTATCACGGCGTCGCCGTTGCCTATCCTGAACTCTTTTCTTATTGCGCTCTCGACATGCGGCGTCACCGGATATTCGGAACCGGGGAATATCAGTTTGTTACCGATACATACAAGCGTTGTCGCTCCCGTTGCGCCCGCTTTGATGGCCGCGTCCCGTTCCTCGCATCCGTACGTTATCTTCTTCGAGGCACCCTTTATCCTGACGGCGCAGTTCACCGCGCCTATCGTAAGGTCGTCGACGGTCAGGGGGCTGACGTCCATCCTCACCTGGTCCTTCGCCTTTTTCCCTTTTTCCGAGAGAACTGCGCCGCTTTTTGTAACGACGATGTATCCTTCATCGCAGAATATGTCCAATATCGTTCTTGTGCTTCCCTCTCCGATGTTCAGAGCGGCCGAGAGGGACTTCCGTCCCACGGGCCGGGTCTCGCTCATGACCATCAGTGCTTTCCATATGTGGTATTCGGTGAATTTCGGTGTCGGTCCCCCGGCGGCCATAATATTCGGTCGTATCATGATTTATACATGTTAATACACATAATTAAATAATGCGATAACGGCGAAAATATTAAACAGGTACATTTAACATACGTTATTCCAGATATGTTTTATAATCTCAACACCTTGCCCGTCACATGGCACGCGAAGCGGTCGACCTGCTTATAATCGACAACGTCTCAAAACAGTTCAGCGGCCGGACTGTCCTGAAGGACGTCAGCGCAAAGCTGACGACGGGATCATCACTCGGACTCATAGGGAAGAGTGCGGCCGGAAAGAGCGTTCTGATAAACATGCTCAGAGGGAACGTTGAGTACAAGCCCGACAAAGGTAAAGTGATATACAGGGTGAACCACTGTACGAAATGCGGTTCGATAGACCTTCCGTATGAAGGCGTCCCCTGTTCCAAATGCGGTTCAAACGCAGTAACAAAAGATGTGGACTACTGGTCGCTCCCCGAGCGCGATCAGCTCAGGGAGGAGATAAGAGGACGCATTGCGATAATGATGCAGCGCACGTTCGCATTATTCGGCGACAAGACGGTGATGGAGAACATCGCCGAGGCGTTACCGCAGGGGATGAGCGAAAAAGATCGTACGAACAAGATAGTCGAGCTTCTTGAGTTCGTAAGTCTGACGCACAGGACGACGCACATCGCCAGAGATCTTTCCGGAGGGGAGAAGCAGAGGACGGTGCTTGCAAGGCAATTGGCAAAAGACCCGCTGTTCTTCCTCGCCGATGAGCCGACGGGAACGCTTGACCCGAGGACGGCGGAGTCGGTGCACAGGTCGCTGGTCGAACTCGTTGAGAACAAAGGAATATGCATGGTCTTCGCCTCGCACTGGCCCGAGGCGATAGAAAAGATGGGGGACGACGCGATATGGCTGGACGCGGGGAACGTCGTGATGCACGATGTTCCGGAAAAGGTCACCGCGAAGTTCATGGAAGAGTACAAATTCGACGTCACGGCGGCGTCGGACACCGGCGAGCCGATAATAATCGTTAAAGATGCGAAGAAATACTTCTTCTCGGTGATACGCGGTGTTGTAAAAGCCGTGGACGGCATCTCGCTGGAAATAAAGGAAAGGGAAGTGTTCGCATTGGTCGGCACCAGCGGTGCCGGAAAGACAACGACGTCAAGGATGATAGCCGGAATGACACCGTGCACCGGCGGTTCAGTGAAGATAAAGGTGGGCGACGATATCGTCGACATGTCGGAAGCGGGACCGGAAGGAAAAGGAAGGGCGACGCCGTACATCGGGTTCCTGCATCAGGAATACTCGTTATACCCGTTCGATACGATATTACAGAATTTAACAACATGCATCGGGATGCGAATGCCCGCCGAGCTTGCTAAAGTGAAAGCGATACAAACGTTACTGAGCGTCGGATTCCCGGAGGACTCGATAGAGAACATACTGTACGCATATCCCGATACGTTGAGCGTAGGCGAATGCCAAAGGATAGCGTTCGCGCAAGTTCTGATACAGGAGCCGAGGATAGTGATACTTGACGAACCGACGGGAACGATGGACCCGATAACGAAGGTCACCGTCGCCAAGTCCGTCTTAAAGGCAAGGGATGAGTTCGGCGAGACGTTCGTGATCGTAAGTCATGATATGGACTTCATACAGAACTGCTGCGACCGCGCCGCACTGATGCGTAACGGCAAGATAGTGATGACCGGCAAGCCCGCCGATATTGTGAAAGAGCTGACAAAAGAAGAACTGGCCGAGAGTGGGATCAAGTGAAACAAAGAATAGGAAGGCATCTTAGCTTTGTGGAATGCCGCGAGTCCATGGGGCTCGGTCACGGGGGGTCGCTGGCGCAGAGAGCGACGATATCCGAAAGCGGGCGTGATGTCGTTGTGATCGCAATGGGCCCGGGACGCAGGCATATCACGAAGCCGGTGTGCGAGATAACGTATGCGCTCAGGGAAGAGGGAATAGATGTGAGCGTCCTCGTTCTGAACGCCGGCGGGGGCGTCCCCTCGGACGCGCCGGACACAATGACGGGAACCAATTTCGGACTTGA
>WRNI01000063.1 GCA_009776695.1 Methanomassiliicoccaceae archaeon | reverse complement strand
GATCTGCAGGTCCCTTAATCTTGCTATGTCCTTCAGAACGGTACCGATACGCTGCTGCCATGACACATGCAGCGACGTCTCCGGTTCATCGATCATCACGAATGATGACGGCATCGTGTGAAAGAGCAGACGGTAAAGAAGAATGAATATCTGCTTCTCACCCGACGAGAGGTCTTTCACGGGAAGGTTCATGCCGTTCGCGAACACGAAGGATATGTTGTCCTTTTCGTCGATCATCATATCTTTGTCAATGAAGAAATTATTGATCAGATCTTTGAACACGGTGACCGATTCGGAGAGATAATAATTCCTTTCCACGAACTGTGATATTTTGTTGACAAGTTCGTTATACTCATCCCTGGAATCCATCAGGTCGTAGCGTGTGGGCGGGAATTTGAGCCCGGCGGGTATCTCGATGTCAAATCCGGCGTCGCGCATGAAGCTCAGTTTCGCGTTCAGATCTTTGGCGAAGAATACGAATTTGTCGTCATCCATGTCCGCGGCGCTTCCCGCTGCGCCTTGCGCGTCATATGATTTGGCGTCCCTCAGCTTTCTGAGAAGCTCGGCGGCGTATGATTCGGCGGCGGGCACAGCGCACCCGTCGGCTCCGCTGACGTACGTGCGCTCGGATGTTATGAACATCGCCTTCACGAGGGACGCAAGCTCATCCGCCGACATTTCCGTTTCTATCTCGTTCCTCTGCATCTGCACGAGCAATGAATTATCGGAACGTTCAACGATGAGGTTCTCATCGTTGGCAAAGGATATGTCCATCCTGTCGAACGGGATTTTAGCAAGCGCTTCCGTCCCGCCTGCGAAAAGCAATGAGATCATTTTTATCAGAGTGCTCTTTCCGCATCCGTTAGGTGAGTGAATATACGTCAATCCTTCGGGAAAAACGTTCACCGTATGATCATGACGGCCGAAAAGTCCGTAGACGGATATCTTCTTTATCTTCATCATATGACCTATAGCGTATGAATATATAGAACATGCTTCACTCTTTCTTCGGGCGCTTCGGCCCGTTCTGTGTTCTCGGAGAACATCCTGTTCCGATGAGGGGTATGAAAAAGCTTACCGTCGTCCTTTCGGTCCGATACTTGTTCTTTTTATGATCGTTCTCAGCAATTCTATCCTTTCCCTGAGCGCGCTGCACAGTCTCATGTTCCTTATCTCAGATGAGGGGGACGATGCCGTCGTTCCTTTCAGGATGGCCGCGAACTCATCTTCTATGCCGTCAAGTTCATCAAGATCAAGCCATGAGAGGTCCTTTACAAGTTTTATCTGTTTTATCTGGCGGTTCTCGAACGGCTTGCTTTCCGTCTTATCGGAAAGCGGTTCTATCTCCTCATGCAGGCTCTTGCACCACATGGATGTTCCCGAATCGTATATCGGTGCGACAGAAAGCCATTCCAATGTATCGGCATTGCGTATGAGGCCGAAATTGTTGTAATGCCTGTCCGTATTGGCAATAATGAAATCGAGCACGATCATCATGTCCGTTCTCGATCGGACGTCCGGGATGCCGAGCGGTTCCGCCGCACCGAGATAGCGATCATATTCCGAAGTATTGTTTTCATTCCGTACGGATCTTCTTATCTGCCATCCCGTGACCAGCTCTGTATCGCCTGTGATGAAATCATCGCACACGCTGTAATTCTCGCCGTCCGTTCTCATTATTTCGTAATTGATGTACGGTATGCCCAGGCGCCTGCATATGCGCGATGCAAGGACCTCGTTGGCGGGCTCCTGACCGAACGGTTTGCTGCCGCTCTTGATGAGACAGCGCCTGCCGTCAATTATCTTCCATTTTTTTCTGAGTATCCCGTCGGAGGTGTTGTCGGGGGACATCAGGATCACGCCGCCGGCGTTCCCGACCCCGTTCTTCCCGAAGAGGAGGTTGCCGACGTCCTCGGAGAACGTGTTATGGAAGAAATTGATCCCTTCCCAGCGCAGTTCAGTGTCCTCGGGGCAGATCCAATACTGATCCGACAGGCTGAGGCCGAAGCTCTTGTCCAGCAATTCCTGCGGAACGGACATGTTGAATGCGTCCAGGAACTCTCTCAGCCCTTCGCGGCTTGCGGGTATCGAACGGCGGTTCCACCAATCTCTGAGCACGGGCAGGTCCGCATTTTTCCCATTGAAAGTGCCGACGGGCAAATGTTTTCCGTTGAACAGCTTGCCGACCTTCAGTATGGATCCGCCGGTGTCAAGCTCCACTTCGATGACGGGGACCTCTTTGTGCTTCAGGATATATCTTCTCCCGCCGCCCGTGAATGACTCGAGCCATTCTCTGAATTGTTCTGTGCGGGGAAAGCGCAGACGATCTGCGAGTGCCGCCGCCCCGATCTTGTTCAGCACATCGACCTTATACAGCTTACCGTCCGCGGCGGGCATTTTCAGTTGACTACAATTCGTAGTCAACTCGTTCTCCTCATTCTTAAGGCGGAATTTTATCGTGCCCCAATGCTTGCGCGCGTGACCGTGCGGACGTTCGGTCAGCACGGAAACTATGTCGACGGCAGAGAACATCCATTCATCTCTGTCAGTGTCGAACTCTGCCCTTATTGTCTTTCCGTTGAACAAGTTCCTTCCCGCCGCGCCCATATCTTTTCCTCTTCGCCTCTCATAACATCTTGGTCTTTTTATTTTCATCGCTGTTCCTGCCGTGTCCGGACGTTCAATAAACTTTATTTCGATGTAACATATTGAAGCGCCGATGGATATTGAGAAGGCATTCGATAATGCGCAGACGCTGATAAAGGACGGTCATTACGATAAGGTGCGCCCGATAGTTGACGAGATCGCTGCATCAGCGGACGATGCGTTCACGCTTCTGAAATGCGCTTCGCTTCTGAAAGTGGTCGACGACGAGGACGGATGCCAGGAACTCCTGGACAAAGTTGCCGCCATACCTCAGAATACGCCTGAGGACAGGCTTACGGCGGCGGCGTCGCTCAGAGGGCTGGGAAGGGCGGACGATGCTTACGGAATGATAAAGAACGATGATGAGACGGACGCCGTTCTCAGAGAGAAGGCGATGGCGCTGCTTATGATGGACGAGGGAGAGGAAGCATTGTCCAAAATAAGGAAACTTTCTTCGACGAACGCAGCGGATGAGATATTGCTTACGAACATACTGTGCTCGCTGGGCGAGTTCAGGGAAGCGTATGAAATTGCATCGAAGCTTGTTGAGAAAGAGAACGCATCATACGATTCACTGGTCAGTCTGTGCACCGTGATGATATTGATGGGGAAGAACAAAGATGCGATAAAAACCGCGAAACGTCACATGAAAGAGGAAAAGAACGTCAATTCGCTTGCTCTCGCCGCCTACGTAATGAGGATAAACGGCCGAATACCGGCTGCGGCGAATTATGCGCACCGCGCCATGTCGATGGACCATACGCACAAAGGCGCCCTGGAGACGATGGCGATGTGCTTCGTCGAAAAGTCACGTTTCATCGAAGCCAAAGTATTAGCGGGCGCCATTAATGAACGGACGCCGGGAGACCCGGCGGCGATACGCATACTTGACGCATGCAGGTCCGCAAAAACTGACCGCGGCCGTAAATGATCATTCGTTCTCCGTGTGCTTGACCCTTCGTCTGCTTCTTATGATCTCTTTCCAGAAGAACGGTGTGAAAAGAACCAGCGCGGTGCCTATTTCCAAACGTCCGATCCACATGAGCATCGTCATCACTCCCTTGCCGCCCGCGGAAAGAGTTGCGAGGTCCGCGGGACCGTACGGTCCGGCGAAGCCGCAGTTCGCCACGGTCGTTAACGAAAGCATGAACGAATCGGCAAGACCTATCGACTCAAGGAGCATAAGCGCGAACGCGCCGCCCGCTATCGTCACCGCGAAAAGGAATATCAGAACGGACGTCGCCGATACCGTCTCCTTATCAAGCGTCTCGCTTCCCATTCTGACATCAAGAACAGCACGCGGATGAACGCGTTTCTTAAGGTCGACCATCACCGTTTTCAGCAGTATAACCGCTCTTCCGATCTTTATCCCTCCGGACGTGGACCCGGAGGAACCGCCTATGAGTATCACTACGAAGAGTATCGCAACGGCCGCCGGGGCGGCCGTCCACGCGTTGACGTCGGTGACGGTGAACCCGGTGGACGTCCCCATCGAGACGACTGTGAACACAACATCCTTTGCATATGTCAGAACACCCGTGCCTTTGAACAGTCCGTACGTCAGACCGAATAATACGACGGCCGCGACAGCGTACAGTATGAGCATTGACCTGAATTCCGAGTTCTTAAGATATCCCGCGTCATTCTTCCTGTATATGCGCTGATAGTGCAGATAGAAGTTCGTACCGCCGAGGAACATGAACACTATTATCAGTATCTGGACGTACGGCGAATACACGCCGGCGCCGCCGTCATGGGACATGAAACCTCCCGTCGATATCGTAGTGAACGTTAAGCACAGAGAATCGAACGGATCTTCGCTCATTATCGTGCAGATGACAAAGAATATTGCGCTCAGCACTCCGTAGACTATACAGAACTCCACGGCGGCGTCCTTCATCTTCGCCGTGAAATTTGATGTTCCGGAACCGGACATCTCATTTCTGAAGATCGTCCGTCCTCCGAGGCCGAGTATCGGGAACACTGAGATAAAGATCAGAATTATCGCCATTCCGCCTATCCACTGCGTTAACGAGCGCCAGAGCAGCAGACTTTTAGGATACGCTTCCACGCTGCCCATAACTGTTGACCCCGTTGTGGTGAAACCGCTGACGGATTCGAAGAACGCATCCATCGGCGACATTCCCGACTGCATGAACGGGAATGCGGAGATGAGCATCACAATGCCCCAGACAATGAATATGAGAAGCAATCCATCAACGGGCCTCATATCCTTTCCCGATCTGAAGAGCAGCATCATCGGTATCGACGCTATGATGCAGCAGACGGCCACGGACGCAAACGGAATTATCGATTCGTCAAACAGCAGCGCCGCCGCGAGAGGAACGAGCATCGCAAGCCCTATGCCCATCAGCGTGAGACCGATCACTCTCAGGAGAGTGCCTTCGCGTCCGCGCTCTGAGAGCTTACCGAATATAGCTGACCTGGCCAATGTCACACATCCGTCATTCGTGTTCCGATGATCTTCTCGACCTTATGCATATTCGCTTTGTACGCGAAGAGAAGCAGATCATCGTTCTCCTCTATCCTCGCGTCAGGCTTCGGAAACAGAGCTTTACCGTTACGTATGATGCATACCGCTTTCGCGCCTTCCGGTAAACGGAGGTCGCTGATCAGCGACCGCCTCAGCTTTGAATCGCCTTTTACCGTAACTGAAAATAACGTTTCGCCGTCATGCCTCATCTTCATTATCGACTTCTCATCGGAGACCAGCGATTTTGTCACTTCGTTGGCTATAAGACGGTGATATCCCACGATCGTCTTGATGCCGGTGACGTTGAAAACATCCTCATATTCTCTTTTTGAATATCTTGACACGACCTTCATTGTGCCGAGATCTCTGGCAACGAGACATGCAAGCAGATTCTTCTCGTCGCTGTCCGTCGCGCATATGAGAACGTCCGCTTTTCCGACGTTCTCGTTCCTCAGCAGATTGGGATCTACACCGTCGGCGCTGACGACAAGCACGTTACTGAGCTCTTTCACAAGCTGTTCGCACCTCTCCGCCTTCTTCTCAATGATCTTCACCGATCTTTTCTCTCTTACGAGCGCTTTGGCGGCGTTGCTCCCTATGATGCCGCCGCCCAGTATGATTATGTCCTTCGATTCGCGTACGACGCCCATCATGCGGTTGAAATCGTATATTGCAGCGGACGTACCAAGAACGCAGAGAAGGTCGCCGGTGCGTATCTCTGCGTCCTCGTTCAGAAGGAGGACTTCGTTATTTCTGTAAACTGCGACGACAGCACAGTCGTCCGGCACTTTTATGTCGGCGAGAGGGTGATCAACAATGTTCCTGTGCAGATCCGTCACTAAAAATATGGCCGCCGCGAGACCGAGACCTTCGATCTCATCGTGATCGACCGCATTCTCAAGTATCGCTATGTTCGCAAGCTTCTTCGCCGATGTTAACTCCGGAGAGATTATCTGGTCCGCGCCGAGGTACGTTCCGTCATTCATCGATATTATGAAATCGGGGTTGCAGACCTTTGCCACTGTTTTAATGTGGGGCTTCGAATTCTTCGCTGCCATGCACGCGAACAGATTATTCTCATCGGAAGGCATCGCGGCAATGATAACGTCAGCCGAATGACGGGATACCGCTTCTTCGATCACTTTCGGGTTCACACCGTTCCCGTGGATGACCGATACGTTAAGGGAGACCTTCGCCGATTCCGATGTTCCGCTGTCCGACTCGATCATGAGAATGTCATGAGCTGACGAGAGAACGCCGGCTATCGTCGATCCGACGTTGCCGGCGCCGATTATTATTATATTCATCTGAGGACCGTCCAGAACTGCCCGGTTAGCTGTGAACGTTAATCGGATGCAATATTTATAAAGATGCACCATTCGATATCGTTTTTATATCGTTACCGGAACGGTTTTCACGCTTTCGTGTATCACTTTCGGACAACACGCTTAGACCTTTCCAGTTTTTTTATCTCCAGCACAGCCACAGCGACGGAAAGTATGACAACGATGATACAGACCACGAAGAATATGTTCGGGATCGTTCCCAATATGCTGTCCCTGTCCAGTGAGCCGTACGTACTTGACGAGAACGCGGAGAAGAACGTCTCGTTCATCATGAAACTGGAGAATCCGTCGATATGCATCCACGTTGTGTACGTATCGGGATCGACCATCGCGCTCCCCCAGCCTGCCATAAGGCCGGAGAACGAGAAATCATCAGGGTCCGCCGCCCCGTCACCGGATGCGCCGTGCGCGGAAAGCGATGACACTGCGACTAAAGATAACACAATAACGCAGAGCACTGCGGCACACGGTAACGTGTACGGTCTCATCGAATTCCCATCCGAAAGCATCAGCGAATAACAAGTTGATAAAGGTTATTGTATCTTTTATCTATCGCCGGAACGGCGTACGTTCCGAACATCCGCGGCGGAAGCGGGCATATTTATATTACCGGTAATGTATCAAAGGAACATGTGGAAGCAGTTGGACGAGGGTTTCTGGGAAAGCAACCGCATCTCGAAGACGGATGCGGTGGCGAAGGATGTCCTTAAGATAATCGAACAGGTCCGGAACGGCGGCGATAAGGCGCTCATAGAGCTTACGAAGAGATTCGATAAGGTCGATATCGATTCCGTTATTGTCACAAGGGACGAGATAGATGACGCATACGATGGCATGGACGAAGACCTTCTGGACGCGCTGGAGACGGCGGCCGCCAATATTCAGCGGTTCCACGAGATGCAGCTTGACAGCGACATAAAATTAAGCGAAGTCGAGCCCGGGGTCTTCCTGGGAACGAAGAGCACCCCGCTTGAGAGAATAGGCGCATACGTTCCCGGGGGACGCGCATCATATCCGTCGACAGCGTTAATGAGCGTGATACCGGCAAGGGTCGCAGGCGTTGACGAAGTGATATGCTGCACCCCGTCGCCCGCTGACAAAGTGACGCTGATCGCAGCAGATATAGCTGGTGCCGACGAAATATACAGAGTGGGCGGCGTCCAGGCGATAGCGGCGATGGCGTTGGGAACGGAATCGATAGAGCCGGTGCAGAAGATAGTCGGCCCCGGTAATGTTTATGTAACGGCGGCGAAAACATTGCTCCGCGGTACGGTGGAAATTGACTTCCCCGCGGGGCCGAGCGAGATAGGCATAGTTGCCGATACCTCGGCAGAGCCGAAGTTCATCGCCGCGGACATATTAGCGCAGGCGGAGCATGACCCGTCATCGGCATGC
>WRNI01000062.1 GCA_009776695.1 Methanomassiliicoccaceae archaeon | reverse complement strand
GTGCCTCTGTGAACTATGCATGAAATTGGAAATTAAAGCGAAAAAGAAAGGAAAATGAAAGGAAAAATGAGAAAATGGAAACGGTTTCGATCAGAACTCACGCCTTCTGAACATCAAAAGCGACAGGAACGTCGTGACTGCAGCCCATATTGCGATTATTGAGACCGCCAGCCCGTGCGACGGGTAATATGTTGTTATCGTCCTGTCGAGCTGCGGTATATAATTCTCGTATGTCGATATCCCGTCAACAATGTTGGATATGTCAATGCCCGCATATGTCAGGCTGAACACCGGCTCTATGTTGAAAAGGGAAAGCGTTCCGTCAATTATGTTGAATATCAACAGCAATATTGCTATCGTGACTATGATGGCCGTCGACCCCTTACTGAAGACAGAGCTTATCAGGAGCGCGAAACCGCCTGCTCCCAGCATGAACAGCAGCGCCATGCCGAGCGACCCGAAGGTGGCGGTGTACACACCGCCTGTGTTGATAAGCGAGAGTACAATGCAGACAACGTAATAAATTGCAATGATTCCGCCGCACACAATGTATGACGCGATCATCTTTCCGAGGAAGAATGAAGTCTTCTTCAGCGGCCTCGGGAACATCAGCAACGCTGTGCGTTCCTCGAACTCGGATGCGATCAAAGGCGCACAGAACAATGAGACGCCTATTATCATAAGAAGGCTTACCAGACCGAGATATTCCTGTATGAATGTCTTCGGATCGCCCGGAAGCTTTCCGTCGAGCACGATGGTAAGCACCGTTATCAGGGCGAACAGCAGCATCGCAAGCCCGATGAATATGAACATTCTCCTGCTGCGCAGATGCTTCAGCAGTTCGTATTTCGTAACTACGCCTATCTGTCTTATGTCGTCACCGATGCCTTTGCCCGCGTACGTTTCCGCGGGCGCCGTCTGCGTCATGTCATCGCTCATGATATCACCGTGACTCCTTTATGAGATCGAGATAGACCGACTCAAGGTTATCGTTCGTTATCGTGCAAACATCAAGGCCCAGCGCGGTGACGTCTTTCAAAAGGTTTGCCTGTTCAGTGTCGCCGCCGTTGAGTTTCAGCTCAATGCTGCCGCGGTCGATCTCCGCGCTCACAACGTTGGGAAGTGATTCAATGTTATTTATCACATCCTTCGTCAGGTCACTGAGAACTTTTATTTTCACGACCCTTGCGCCGGCGGTGTTCATTATTTTTTCCGTGGTGTCGTGAACAAGTAATTTACCATGATTTATCATTGCGATCCTGTCGCACAGATCACTAACTTCGTAGAGCATGTGCGAGCTCATGAATATCGTGAGGTCGCGTGTTTTCAGTGACTTCAGTATCTCGCGTATCTCTATCATCCCTCTGGGATCAAGACCCGATGTAGGCTCATCGAGCAATATGACCGACGGATCGGTAAGCAGCGCCTGACCCAACGCTATGCGCTGTCTCATGCCTTTCGAGAATGTTCCTATCCTCTTGTCGGACCATTCCGTCATCTTCACCTTTTCCAATATCTCAGGTATCTTCGATGATAATGATTCGCTGCTCATTCCGTTTATTTTCCCGAGGTAGGTCATCGTCTCCACGGGTGTGAGATAAGAATAGAATTCCGGTGTCTCAACAACGGTGCCTACGTCCATCAGTGCGCCTTTCGCGTCCTTCGTCACGTCAACGCCGTTGAGTAACGCTGACCCGGAAGATGCGCGTATCAGGTTCGTGAGTATCTTTAACGTTGTGCTCTTCCCTGCGCCGTTCGGTCCCAGGAAGCCGGTGAAGCTGTTCTTCTTCACCGACACCGTTAAGGAGTCCACGGCCATGAACTCCCCGTACCTTTTGGAAAGACCGTCTATAACTATCGGACTGTCTGTATCAGAAATATTCCCCGACCTCCTTGTGTGCGGCTATGCTCTCATTGTTAATAACCTTTCCACGGATATGCATGATACCGCGGAAAGAACAGGGATATCGTATCAAAGAGATACTATGTAGTATAACTGTAGTACTACACTTATATCTTTGTTGACAGCGAGTCACATGCATGACCCGAAGAACAGGCATGAAAGGTCTCAGAAAGAATAAAAGCGGTGGAATAGAAGGATTGCCTCTGCAGCTGATGATAATAATACTGATAGCAACGCTGGGGACGGCGATAATACTCGGATGGATGGGATCGCTGAACACTCCTTCGAGCATCGGTTCCGTGAACGTGGAGTCCGATGATATAGTTCTTAACGAAACGTCCGGATCGGAACGTTATACTGACGTCGGATACGTAAAAATATTTGTGACGGACCAGAACGGCGACGGCCTCGGGGGCGCCACCGTTGTGCTGGTCGGGTGCGGCGCGGCCACGAAAGATGGCGGCACGGTGCACGGTGTCACCGATGACAAAGGTTATGTCGAGTTCATTGACGTTCACGCGTCGCTGCGCGGTTCAAAGATCGGATTCATCACCGTGGAAGTATCAAGATCGGGATACGGGAGCGATTCGACTGCGAAGATCGCGGTGATAGCTTGAGGCTGAACAGAAAAGGAGTCATCGACCTTCCCGTGAGGCTGATGATCGTCGTCCTCATCGTATGCATATCGGTGCCGCTGCTCACCGCCGCCGTGGAGCACGGCGAATCGAATAACGCTGCGTTATCAATGAATAAGGAGGCCGATAAAATATTCAATGCCGCTGCCGCTGTCCATTATTCCGGTGAAGGGAGTTCCCGTACCGTGTCCGTCGACATCCCCGGCGGGTGCGAGATGATAATACCGGGCGGCAGCGGCTCCGACGGTTATTCTCTGCATATGATATTCAAAGGAAAGGACGTAGGCGTCAGGTACATGGACAATCCCCCGATACGCTTCGATACCGACCGCATAACAATAACGAATTCGGCGATGCTGCTGATCACCGCCGGTGTGATCGATGATGTTCCCGTTGTGCGGGTGAGCGTCGTATGATGGAATTCACGCTGGCACGCGTATGCATGAGCGTATGCGGCCTGGTATTGCTGGCCGCGGTGATAGTGCCGGTCACTGGTATGTACGAATCGAAGACCGTAAGCACTGAATCTAACGTATCGGAAGACATAGGAAAACTTGTGGACGGTTTTTATTATTCCGAGATGGAACTGTTCATCGTGCCTATGAGCGACATCCTTCCCGATACGTCGTCGTACATCGAATTTGACGGTCATGTGATAATTATGACGACCGCCAGGGGCATATACAAAAGCGGTACCAACGCTCTCATAATTTCAGACGGTACGCCGTTCAGGTACGGCGATGCCGTGAGGTTCACAAAAAGCGATGGTACAATAACGGCGGAAAGGCTCTCATGACGGATGGTCGGGCCAGGGAACGAATAGGAACAGAATGGTACGATAGGCCGCCGTACCGATCTCCAAGAACGGCGATGTGGGTACGGGCTTACGCGACACTTTATCATCATGCTTTGTATAAGAACATACTGCGTTATATTCAGAACATTCGGGCGGTCATCGTGAGAATGTTGCCGCCAGTTTTTTGACGGCTGACGTGAATCTCATCACATCTTCCTCGTTATTGTACACGTACAGCGAAGCTCTTGCACAACCGTCCATACTGCGCGAGACGAAGAACGGGTGCGCGCAATGCATCCCCGACCTTATCATTATATTATCGGCGTTATCAAGCATCATCGCTATGTCGTGGGAATTCATCCCTTTGATGTTGAACGAGAATATCCCGCCGCGCTCTGACGCCTCATCGGGTCCGACCGTGACAATCGCGTCAACATCGCGAAGCTCTCTGCCGATGATCTTCTGCAGTCCGCAGACATGCTTTTCGATGCTGCTCATCCCTATCTCCGAGAGATAGTCAAGCGCCGCCGCCGTTCCGATGATACCGGCGTAATCCATGAGGCCCGCCTCAAATTTATCGGGATGCGATGTAAGCTTCACGGAATCGTATGTCGCAAGCCCGACAGTACCGCCGCCGTATATCAGCGGCCTTAATTCTTTCAATCGTTCCTCTTTTCCGTATAATATCCCGACGCCCGACGGCCCGAGCATCTTATGCATCGACAGCGCATAAAAATCAACATCGAGTTCCTTCAAATTCACGGGCATGTGCGGCGCCGCCTGCGCCCCGTCGATCAGGACGGCGGCGCCGATGTCGTGCGCCGTTTCCGTTATATCTTTTACCGGAACGGAAGATCCGGTCACGTTGCTCGTGTGCACCATCGACACAAGTTTCACATCCCTGGTAAGCTCTTTCTTGAACGCTTCGATATCGAACTCGCCTCTGAGCGATGTTCTTACGATCTTTCTTTTTATCCCGGCGTTCTTTGCCATCTCCACCCATTGAACGTGGTTGGAGTTGTGCTCCATGTCCGTCGTCAGAACGGAGTCGCCTTTTCTCAGACCGAGACCGTTGGCGACTATGTTCATCGCCTCGGTACAGTTCTTTGTGAAAATGAAATTATGCGGGTCGCCGCATCCGAAGAATGACGCGACGGTCTCCCTGGAACGGTCGACGCTCATTGATACTTTCGTCGCCATCGAATGGACGCTCCTTCCCCCGCACGCGGGGAATTCGTTGTAGTACGAAGTTATGGCGTCTATCACCTGATACGGGCGCAGGGTCTGGCATGCGCTGTCGAGATACACATCATTTCCGGACCTCAGAGTTGGAAAATCCCTGCGTATGCGTGACACGTCCATGAACGCCGATATATCATGGCCTATTTTGCTCTTTTCGGTCCGGAAAGGCAAATCTGTTTTATCAAAGATAATGATACGTGTACGAATGAACATATTGGGAACGCATATCGGAACGCTGAAACTTGACCGTCCGGGCATGGTGGCGTCAGGAATAATGGACGAGACGGGAGATTCCATGGCACGGATGTTCTCGCTCGGCGCGGGCGCAGTTGTAACTAAGTCAATAGGCTCTGAGAGAAGGGACGGCCATCCGAATCCGACGTTCATCGAATTGCCTTACGGTTACGTCAACGCGATGGGACTCCCGAACCCCGGGATAGACAATTTCGGGGATGAGATCGCCGCCGCGGCGAAAGCGGGCATAATAATCGGTTCGGTCTTTGCATCGTCGCCGAAAGAATTCGCATCCCTTTCGGAAAAAATGGAATCATACGGCGTTTCCGCGGTAGAACTGAACCTTTCATGCCCTCACGCGAAAGGCTACGGCATCGAGATGGGGACCGACGTCAAAATGGTGCATTCGATTGTATCCAAAGTTAAGGATTCCGTTAAAATTCCGGTGTACGCGAAACTGACGCCGAATACTCATATGCTCACAGAGATAGGAAAAGCGGTGCAGGACGCGGGAGGTGATGCGATAGTCGCGATAAATACGCTGAAGGCGATGGTCATCGCCCCGGAATTCGCGATGCCCGTTCTCAGCAACAGGTTCGGCGGACTGTCCGGACCGGCCGTCAGACCGGTCGGCGTACGTGCGGTGTACGATCTTCGTTCCGTGCTCGACATACCGCTGATAGGCGTCGGCGGGATATGCGGATGGAGGGACGCCGCCGAGTACATAATGGCCGGTGCGTGCGCATTCCAGGTCGGCAGCGCGTTGGGCATGAACATAAATGCGCTCGGCGATATCAACAAAGGGCTGAAAAGGTTCATGAAGGAGTACGGTTACTCGTCAATAGAAAAAATGGTCGGTGCTGCGCATGAATGAGATCGCCAGGATAACTGCATGCAGGCCGGAGTCGCATGACACCAAAACACTGGACCTCGACATTGAATTTAAAGCGAAAGGCGGACAGTTCGTCATGGTCTGGCTTCCCGGCGTTGACGAAGTACCGATGTCACTGTCATCCGTCGGCAGGACAAAAAGCATAACGATAAAGACGGTCGGCTGTGCGACCAACGCGTTCTGCGCGCTGAAGGAAGGCGATATGATCGGGGTAAGAGGACCTTACGGCAACGGCTTCTCAATAAAGAAGAACGAAAAGGTATTGGCGGTCGCCGGCGGTGTCGGTATCGCTTCTCTGATACCGGTGATACGCGATACCGGCGCCGATACGATAATCGGTGCGCGCACCCGAAAGGATGTGCTGATGGAGGATGAGATCAAAGAATATTCGAAGAACGTATGGGTGTCGACGGACGACGGCAGCTACGGGTTCAGCGGTAACGCCGTCCAGCTGATGAAGGAGGCGGTCATCCGGAATGTGTACGATCTTGTGATAGGGTGCGGGCCCGAGATAATGTTATACCATCTGCACAAAGCGTGCGTCGAGGCGGGCGTTGAGTGTCAGCTGTCATTGGAACGGTACATGAAATGCGGCGCCGGGCTCTGCGGGTCATGCGTCATGGACGGGATGCGCGTGTGCGAGGACGGCCCCGTTTTCAATACTGCGCAGATATCGAAAATGAAAGAGTTCGGGAAGATGAAGCTTGACGCTTCCGGGACAAGGGTAAAATTGTAACATGAGCACAATACGCGTCAGGCACGGCTCGCTGGAAGTGAACGTTCCCGTTTCGGTGTTCTTCAGAGGTACTGCGGAATTTAACGAAACAGCGAGCGAGTACTTCTCCATGCTCCGCCGAAGATATCCGTGGCTTACGCCCGATTCCCTGGCAGTTCTCAGGAGGACGGCGCAGAGAGAGATGCAGCGCATAATTGACGAAAGACTTCGCGGCCCCAGAAAGGCGAAAATGCTTTCCGCGGAAGGGAAGGATATGCAGGCGGTACAGCATCTTGAATCATATCTCGTCGAAAGACCGGATGACGCCGACGCATGGTATGCGCTCGGCGACATCTTATGCAAAATGGGAAGGAATGAAGAAGGTTACAAAGCGATAAACCACGGCCGAAGGCTTTCCGGGTCGCTTTGAGTAAATACGTTCACTTTGAGAAAAGGTCGTTCAGCGCGCTGACAACTTCGGGCACGGTGGCGCCCCACGGAACTTTTGCGACGTTGCCGTCTATCACATGGCCTTCCTTGACCTTGCAGCATTTCACTATCGTTCTTACGCTGCGGTCTGCAATGTGATCCGCGGGACATATGTTAATGAATTTAACATCGCGCCTGTAAAGCGAACCGTATATCCGCTTGGAGAGGTCGCATCCTATTAACGTTACGCTGTGAACAACATCCGGCGCCTCGTCCAGGAAGTAGACGGGGGACTTTGCGTCAAGACCGGACGCCCTGCACGGGAACATCACTGCTTCCGTTGTCACGCCGTCCGCCTTTTCCGCGATATCGATGATGATATCGTTCACCACTATCGGATGTTCCACGAAACCCGATGATAACGCATTCCTCACAAGAACGCCCAGCTTGGATGGTGAAGGCGGGACGCTGTCAATGACGTTGAGACGCTCGCATCTCATTTTGCTTACGAAGTTCATATGAGAGAACATCCCTCTGACGACGACGGTCTTTCCGGGATGTTCGTACTGTATCGATGCCATCGCCGGGATGTTGACGACGTCCGTGTCCGGCATGTCGGCGAATACCGTATCGGAAGGAAGGGAAATTATCTCGAAGCCGGTCACTTTTCTGAAAAGTTCAAGACCGCCCTCTTTTTTAAGGCGGACGACGGCGTGATCGTTCCCGTTGCGAAGTATCAGGAAATCGGCACGCACGTATGCTTTCCAGCCGGACATCAGTGATCTGATATTATCTTCGTCAAGACGTACGTCCACGTCCTTCACGGAAACGTCCTTGCAGTGCATACCCCCGTGCCATGGAGATGATGGTTATTATTCTTGCCGTCACTCACATGACGGCGAAGGCGGGTCAGGGCGCACCGCCCTGACCTGAACCGGTCCGCGGTGTGCGCATGCGGTATAATATGATTTATATATCTAATATATAATTCTGCATCCAAGGTCTGTTAAATGATGCAGGAAAATTATGTTGGGGCGCTCGCTCTTATAATTGTCTTGGGACTGGCGGTCGGCGGAATGACATTCGCATCCGCTTCCGCCCTGTCCGATG
>WRNI01000061.1 GCA_009776695.1 Methanomassiliicoccaceae archaeon | reverse complement strand
GGGAAGATCGGAACCCGCGAGATACGAGATACCTTCCGATTTCAGGCTTATGCCCGGGGAACTTGACGATGTCATCGCCCTGACGCCTGCCGCCGACGCGCCGAGCACCATGTTTATCGCCGCTATCTCGGATTCTGCCTGCATGTACGTTCCGCCTATCTTCGGCATCCGTTTCGCCATGTGCGCCGCGACCTCGGTCTGCGGCGTTATCGGATATCCGAAGAAATGCCTGCAGCCTGCCATTATGGCCGCTTCGGCCAGCGCCTCGTTCCCTTTCATCAGTACTTTCTCGGGCATATCAATCACCCACTGTTATCACGACATCGGGGCACATTATCGCGCATGAACCGCAGACGATGCATTTCTCTTCGTCCGTGATGTGCGCCGGATTGTACCCTTTGCCGTTTATCTTCGCCTTGTTCAGCTCTATGATCTTCTTGGGGCACGAGATGACGCACATCTCGCACCCTTTGCAGAGGTCCTCGTTGATGGTTACCTTCGGCATATTTGCTACCTTCTTTCCCAAACGGTCGTCACATACACATCCGCCGGATAAAAAGATTCGTTCTCAGGAAGACGTTTTATCATGTCCCGCGGCGCGGTCGTGAACTTCAGCGGTATGCCTGCCAGACGTGCCGTTTCCTTTGCGTACCCCAGAGAATCCGTTATTGTCGATATTGTTGTCATGTCCTTAAGATGCGAGTTGTTGACCACCGCCGTCGCCTTCAGACGGCATGCTCCCTCTATCTCCCTGAGCACGCTCACGGAATCCTCCGGCGATGATGTCAGCGGCCTGTACATGTTCGTAACGTACATCATTTCGTAACCGTTCTCAATTATCTTTTCCGCATACCTTCCGAGGGCGACGGCGCCGGCGTCGTCGCCGCCGGCGTCGATGATCGCGTCGTCCTTCGTTGAGAATATCATGCTCAGCGACGCCGGCAGCGAGGGCGTCTCGGTGTTCGTCCCGGCGAACATCGGCGATATCACGTCAACGCCGTTCTTCCGCAGGATGTCAGCGTACTCGGACGACGTGAAGTACGGGTTCACGATGTCCATATCAACAAGCGTCACGTTTTTTCCCTCACGGGCCGTGTCAATTGCCAGATTTATCGCAAGGTTCGTCTTCCCCGAACCGTAATGGCCGCAAATTATCGTCAGACCGCCCATTTATGTCACTCCCGTTATCAGCAAAACAGAGCGGTCATGCTTATAAAACGTTTCCGCGCATCGCCGCGGAACATTTCTTCGCCGACGCGACTGCTATCTTTTATTTACTTTGTCCCTATCTCTTAATCATGGACACCAGGATCAACGACATAGCCGAGCGCATACGCGCGCTGCGTGACGCAACGGGGTACACGCAAAAAGAGATGGCGAACGCCGCCGGCGTTACTGTGAGCGAGTACAATGAGCTTGAGACCGGCAATAAGGATTTCACGTTCACGTTCCTTTACAAATGTGCAGAGAAGTTCGGCGTCGACATCGTTGAACTGCTTACGGGCGAGAACCCGCATCTTTCCGGCTACACGGTCGTGCGATCCGGGAAGGGATTGCCTATGAAGAGACGCGAAGGCTTTGAGTACCGCCATATCGCATCGAACTTCAAGAACAAGGCAGCCGAACCGTTCGTTGTCACCGCGCCGTACCGCGCCGACGAACTGAAAAAGATACCGACGTCCTCTCATGCGGGTCAGGAACTGAACTACGTGCTGAAAGGACGCATGAGATTTGTGTACGAGGATCATACCGAAGATCTGAACGAAGGCGATTCCGTTTATTACGATTCATCAAGAAAGCATGGGATGACCGCGCTTGATAAAGAGGGGTGCGTGTTCATTGCTGTGGTTCTGAAGGGGGACCTCAGATGAGGAACATACATTTGCGGTATGTTGAGGAGAAGTACGGCAAGGACGGCGTTCTGTCCGAGTATAAGATGAAATGCCCCGAGGACTTCAATTTTGCTTACGACGTTGTTGACGACATAGGAACGAACGATCCTGAGAGACGTGCGCTCGTATGGTGCGACGTTCACGGTAACGATAAGACGTTAACATTCGGCGAGATGATGAGATATTCGAATAAAGCCGCTAACTATTTCCTTTCCCTGGGAATAAAGAAAGGCGACGCCGTTCTCGTGGTGCTGAAAAATAACTATCAGTTCTGGTATGTTCTTATGGCGTTGCACAAAATAGGCGCGCTCGGCATACCGGCGACGTTCATGCTGAAGAAACATGACGTTGAGTACCGTGTCAACGCGGCTTCGGTGAAAGCGGCGATATGCATATCCGGCGACGGGCTTCCCGAGGCTGTTGACGCGGCCGAGAACATTCCCACGCTGGAACATAAGATAATATTGGGCGGACCGCGCGAAGGATGGCATGACCTTGAGAAAGGTATCGAGAACGCTTCGGATTCGCTTGCGCGGATACCTTCGAAGATCACCGATCCGATGCTCATGTACTTCTCATCGGGCACCACGGGACATCCGAAGATGGTGCTTTATGACCATACGTACTCGATCGGTCATATATCAACGGCGAAGCATTGGCATGATGTCGATCCCGACGGTCTTCATCTTACGATCGCCGACACGGGATGGGCAAAGGTCGCCTGGGGGAAACTTTACGGACAATGGTTCATGGAGGCCGGCGTGTTCGTATACGACTATGACAGGTTCGTTCCCGATGACGTATTGCGCGTGATATCAAAATACAAGGTTACGACGCTCTGCTGCCCGCCGACGATGTTCAGGATGTTCCTGAACGACGGCAATCTGAAGGACCACGACCTTTCGTGCCTGAAGCATGCGACGATAGCCGGCGAAGCTTTGAATCCTGATGTCTACTACAAATGGCTTGACGCCACCGGTCTCAAGTTAATGGAAGGGTACGGACAGACGGAGACGACGCTTACGGTCTGCAATACGAAAGGCATGATACCCCGCCCGGGATCTATGGGAAAGCCGTCGCCGCAGTACCGTGTCGACATAATTGACGCGGAAGGCAAGAGCTGTCCCGCCGGCGTCACCGGCGAGATAGTCGTCGGCGCGGAACCGCGCACGCCCGGTCTCATGGTATGCTATTACCGCGATCCCGAAAAGACCGCCGAAACGGTATACGGAGGATGGCATCACACCGGCGACATAGCATGGATGGACGAGGACGGCTACGTATGGTATGTCGGCCGGAACGACGACATAATAAAATCGTCAGGCTACCGTATCGGACCGTTCGAGATAGAGAGCGTCCTTGCAAATCATCCCGCCGTGAAGGAATCCGCGGTAACGGGCGTTCCTGACGACGTACGCGGTCAGCTGGTGAAGGCGACGATAGTTCTGAGGGACGGTTACGAAGCGTCGGACAAGCTGAAAAAGGACATTCAGGATTTCGTGAAAAGGGAGACGGCGCCGTATAAGTACCCTCGTGTAGTAGAATTTGTGAAGATACTGCCGAAGACGCTCAGCGGAAAGATACGGCGCGTCGAGATACGCAACAGCGACAATAAATGATCAGTCCGATCGTTTCACCAGATTGAATGAAACGACGTAAACATCATCTTCCAGCTTCGCGTTGACGTCAAGACCGGTACGGTAGAAGAGGTTCAGCATACCGACGTTGGTTGACAATACTTCGGCGGTGAACGTCTTTACGTTCCTTGCTTTTCCCACCTTTATCAGAAGATTTAACATATACGTGCCGAGGCCTTTCCCCTGCCATTCATCCTTTACGGCGAACGATACCTCCGCGTTGCTTGTTTTCACGTCGTACTCGTAACCGCAGATGGCCACCATCTCCGTTCTTTCCCTCACCTTGAGGAACATGCCGAAGGCCATCGTCGTATCATAATCGATGTTCGCCTGGTTCATGCGCTCGAACCTCGGCTGCACGATACGGGCGGACATGAACCTCTGCTGCATCGTTTTCTCTGAGAATGAATAGAAAAGGTCCTTGATCATATCCTCGTCCGTCGGTTTCACCGGACGTATGAACAATTCGGCGCCTGCGAACTTCTCGTAAAATTCGAACTCCTTCGGATACGGTCTTCCGGTATACGGACGGCGGCTCTGGTCCTCCGGAAGATATCCTAATTTCACGGCCTCGTCAAGAAGCTTCCATCTGTGGTACGGGTGCGCCACGCTTATCAGCTCCAGCGCACGGTTCGCTAACGTACGTCCGCGGAGATGCGCTATTCCGTATTCGGTGACAACGTAATGCACATCCTCCCGTGATAACGAGACGCCTGCGCCCTGCGGTATCGACGCGACGATCTTTGAAACATCTTCGGAAGTTGACGGTATCGCTATCACCGACCTTCCGTGAGCGTACGACGAACCTCTGGCGAACTCCGCCAGGGCGCCGGGATTGTCAACGTTCTTCAGTCCCGTCCTGTCCGACAGTACCTGACCTGTCAGATCGACCGACGACGCCGTGTTTATTGCCACCATTTTACTGTTCTTTGCTATCACGATCGGATCGTTCGTATAATCGGAAGGATGGAATTCTATTGTCGGATTGTTATCAATGAATTCCATTAATTTCTGAGAGCCTATGACGAACGACGTTACTATCTTGTTCGGATGTATTGATTTTCGTTCTCCTGTTATCACGCCCTCTTCCACCAGTTCCATGACACCGTCGGAGAACATCTCTGTGTGTATGCCGAGATGTTTCTTTCCGCGCATATGCTTAAGGACGGCGTTCGGCACCCTTCCTATGCCTATCTGCAATGTAGCGCCGTCCGATACGAGTATCGATACGTTACGTCCTATCGCATCGAGAACGTCGTCGCTCACATCCTCCGGGTCCATCTCATGGTCAACGGGATAATCAACTTCGATGATGTGGTCCATCTCAGAGATGTGAACAAACGAATCGCCGAGCGTCCTCGGCATCTGTCTGTTCACCTCCGCTATGACAATATTCGCCGCTTTTACAGCAGATTTCGCGATATCGACGGATGTACCTAACGAACAGTAGCCGTGCATGTCCGGCGCGGACACCTGTATTATGGCTATGTCCACCGATATCCTTCCCGATTCGAGCATGTACGGAAGCTCGGATGAATGGACGGGCGTATAGTCCATCATTCCTTTTGATACGCCTTCTTCAACCTCGCGGTCCATGTAGAAAGAATTCACGCGGAAGTTTTTCTGTACGTTCTCGTCAGAGAACGGACTCGGAAGGAAATTGAATGATGTCAGCACCTTATTGTCGCGTGACGCCTGTTTTTTCAGAAGGTTCTCCAGAACGTATTTGGGTCTGGCGCAGCCTCCGCTGATGAATATCGTCCTCCCGGGTTTCACGGACGCCAACGCCTTCTTGGGCGTTGATACCTTCTTTTCATACTCGTCGCGCCAGTACATTTCAATGTCCGTATCAAAATTTCACTATATTATACTGCTTTCATCCCGGCACTCGCGCGATATCGTCATATCTGCATAAGAAAGGGTCAAAAAGAAAAAAAAACAGGGGGTCTCCCCCCTGATGTATGTTCGCTGCCTGTTTTTCTCATCCTCGGGATCATTCCTCCTCTTCGCCCCTGCCGGCAAAGAATGTGAATATCAGCAGAAGGGCGAAGATCGCCAGGATCAGAAGGGACCATATCACGGTGGAGTCGCTTTCTGTGAGCAGCGAGAACGTTCCCGCAAGGTCCTCGTCGCATGTCACGGTGAACGCGATAACGTTCTCTGATGCCCTGCCGTCGTCCCATACGAACGAGTAGCCGTCATTCACTGCCGCCCTTATCTCGATGTACGATCCGCATACGACGGTTATCGGGCCCGTTAACGCTTCGTATACGGACGCATTATCGATCCTGTACTCGAACGAACCGCCGTCGGCGGATGTTACGCTGACGGTCACGGTGAACGTTATCGGATCGTGAGCATATTTCGCGACAAGCGTCATATCTCCGTTCACCGCAGTACCGAATTCCCATTCCGCGTCTCCAATGAACCAGCCGGTGAATGTCAGTGATCCGTTCACGGGGACAGCAGGCTCAGCGACGGTGTCGCCTTTGAGCACCCATACTTCTGACGAGGAGCCGTTGTCACCGTCGAATATCACCTTGTGATAGTACTCGGGATCGTTCTCGTAGACCGCGGTCAGAGTGATGTCTGATATCACTGAATCGCCGAAGTCCCAGATGGTTCCGTTGACGAACCAGCCGATGAACGTCAGCGATCCCTTCGCCGGAGTAGCGGGCTCAGCGACGGTGTCGCCTTTGAGCACCCATACTTCTGACGAGGAGCCGTTATCGTCGTCGAACATCACTTTGAAGTAATATTCGGGGTCGTTCTCGTAAACTGCGGTCAGCGTCATGTCCGCCGTAACCGCATCACCGAAGTCCCATTCTGTGCCTCCTATGAACCAGCCGATGAATGTCAGCGAACCTTTGGACGGAACCGAGGGTTCGTTCGCCTGAGTATCCTTCAGTACCCATTCGATGACTGCGTTGCCGCTGTCATCGTCAAATACTACCTTGAAATAATAATCAGGGTCGTTCCCGTACTTTGCTTTCAGCGTTATGTCCGTTGTGACTGCGTCGCTGAAGTCCCATTCCGTCCCTCCGAGGAACCAGCCGATGAACGTCAGCGATCCCTTCACGGGGACAGCGGGCTCGGCGACGATTTCACCCTTGAGCACCCATGATTCTGACAAGGAGCCGTTGTCACCGTCGAATATCACCTTGTAATAGTACTCGGGATCGTTCTCGTAGACTGCCGTCAGTGTCATGTCCTCATTCACCGGGTCGACGAAGTCCCAGATGGTCCCGTTTACAAACCAGCCGATGAAGGACAGCGATCCCTTTGAAGGAATGGCCGGCTCAGCGACGGTGTCGCCTTTGAGCACCCATACGATGACCGTGTTGCCGTTGTCATCGTCGAATGTTACCTCGAAATAATATTCCGGGTCATTCTCGTACTTCGCTTTCAGCGTTATGTCCGTTGTGACCGCATCGCTGAATTCCCATTCGGTGTCGCCGTCATACCATCCGATGAACGTCAGTGATCCTTTGGTAGGAACAGTTGGCTCAGCGACGATCTCACCTTTGAGGGCCCATGCTTCTTCGGAAGCGGTTCCGTTGTCTGCGTCGAATATCACTTTGAAGTAGTATTCGGGATCGTTCTCATATTTCGCTTTCAGCGTGATGTCTGATATTACCGCGTCGGCGAAGTCCCATTCTGCATCGTTGAGGAACCAGCCGGTGAATGTCAGCGAACCTTTTGCCGGGACAGCGGGCTCGGCGACGATATCACCTTTGAGTACCCATACAATGACCGCGTTACCGTTGTCATCGTCGAATATCACCTTGAAGTAATATTCGGGGTCATTCTCGTAGACCGCTGTCAATGTCATGTCCTCATTCACCGGGCCGGCGAAGTCCCAGATGGTCCCGTTGACAAACCAGCCGATGAAGGTCAGCGATCCCTTCGAAGGAACAGTTGGCTCGGCGACAGTGTCGCCTTTGAGCACCCATTCTTCCTGTTGCGGCAAGCCGTTGTCCGCATCGAACGTCACCTTGTAATAGTACTCGGGATCGTTCTCGTACTTTGCTTTCAGCGTTATGTCCGTTGTGACTGCGTCGCTGAAATTCCATTCAGTGTCTCCGAGGAACCAGCCGACGAATGTCAGCGAACCTTTGGTCGGAACACTTGGCTCACCGACGATCTCGCCTTTGAGGATCCATACAATGACCGCGTTACCGTTGTCATCGTCGAATGTCACCTCGTAGTGGTATTCGGGGTCATTCTCGTAGACCGCTGTCAATGTCATGTCCTCATTCACCGGGTCGCCAAAGTCCCATACGAAACCGTTGATGAACCAGCCGATGAACGTCAGTGATCCTTTGGTCGGAACACTTGGTTCACTAACGGTCTCACCCTTGAGCACCCATGCTTCCGTTGAGGAGCCGTTGTCATCGTCGAATATCACCTTGAAGTAATATTCAGGGTCGTTCTCGTACTTAGCCTTCAGCGTGATGTCTGATATTATCGCGTCGGCGAAGTCCCATTTCGCATC
>WRNI01000060.1 GCA_009776695.1 Methanomassiliicoccaceae archaeon | reverse complement strand
TGCCGCTGATGCGTACTGCGTGAATCCCACACCGCCGGACATGTATCCGCCCAGATATATCTGGTCGAACACCACTGCACCCAGAGCCACTGACTCAAGTGCCGCGCGTCCCGGGTCGTCCGGTTTCACACGGTCTGACTGTGCGATATCGGCCATGTACCCGAACGGAATTCCTCCCGGCTCGTTGGGGCCTCTTGCACGCCTTGCCGGCATCATCGTACCCATTTCCATCGACTGGTGCTTCGCTGCGTACGCAAAGTCCGCAATGGCCGCCTCTCCTGCCGCAAGTTTGTACGACGAGATGAACGCCATCGAGATCTGCATCGCTGCGTGCCTCGAGACCGTCGCGCCGTCCATGAGCCTTCCGACCATCGTCGGAACGCGCACCGCCTGCGTTAACGTATTACCAATTGCTTTCTTTATCTGCGCCGCGTGGTCCTTGCTGAACAGCTTGTTGATGTCGATGACGAATCTCTTGTCGATCTCATCTATCAGGTCATCATTTCCGCTGAACACCTTGATGTACGAGTCATACACCAATGCGGGGTTACACTCTGCCATGTGCTCCTGAACGACCGCTCCTCCGGGGATCGTGTGGTTCACTGCCTCGAGATACGCGTTGATCGTTTCCGGTGTGACCTCCTTGCCTAACCTTCTCTCGATGGTCTGGTGCGGTGAGTCGAGTCCTACGAGAACCGTCCTGCGTATGTCATCCCAAGCCTGCTGGATGGCAGGGTTGTTGATGCAGTGCAGATCATCCGGCTCTACGAATATGTCCGTGTGGGACATCTGGTAGGGCATCCACGATCTCTGTCCGAGCGGAACACCGATGTCCTGGTTCATCATCGGTATGCCGCGCGCCTTCGCGATCTTCTTCGATGCTTCGACGAACTCCACTTTACGCTTTGACTGTTTCCAGCCGCCGTAGCAGTAGAACTTCGTGTGCTGGTCGGTCGGGTCCTCTTTGAACTTCTTCTTGACCGCCTGCATGAATAATTTCTCTTTTGCAGCCATTTTAAACCCCCTTTACGTTGAAGGGCTGGTAACCCGCAAGCGTCCTCAGTTTGTGTATCCTGATNCCGTATGCNGTTACTTCCTTGTCATCCCTCATGTCGACGCCGCCCGGGTATGCGCTGAAGATCGTCGTTCTCTTGAGAAGGTCCGCGGTAGGCGCCGGTTTGCCGACGGATATCTTCCTGTCAAGCGGTAACGCAACCTGGTCCTTCACATAAACGACCTCTTTCTTCTTCCCGTCCCAGACGTACCTCTGCCATGCATCGAACATCAGGCCGTTCTCGTCGAGACGGCACGCGTGACCGTGAACGGTCGCGCCTCTGATACCGGTGAGCGCAGGGTCGAAGGACTCGCTGTCTATAAGGAACTTCGACAGTTTCTCCAAGTCGCGTTCCCTCATCTCGATGATCTGTCTTCCCGATAATGTACCGGTGTCGAGCCCTCTGAATCTTGAAAGATACATCCATGCTCTCTGGTACGGGGAGATGGGCGCGAAGTAAACGGAATCGGTGAACTGAATGTACCTTATCCTGTCTCCCTTCTTTGCGCCCTCGATCGGTTCGACGAGCTCTCTTACGGGGCACGCGGGTTCCTTACCCTCCTCGAGAGGCGGGTGGATCGATTTGTAATCTTCTCCGGGGTTCCTGTGTCCCATGATCCTGACGACGTCGTCCATGGCGATGTCGCGCAGTTTCTTCAGGTTCTGTTTGGGGTCCAGATATCTGCGCCTGTTGACGGCAGGTACCGTGGTCCCTGGATAGAATTGTCTTTTGTAAGCCATTGTCTAACACCTCAATGTGTCTGTTAAGGTAGGCCTGTATTTCGAGTACCTTCCGACCTCCAACGAATATCCCACGTTTATCGTCTCGTCACACACTCTGCGTATCTCTTCGACCGCCTCGTCAACATCGCATTCGGCGTTCAGCTCAGCGAAGAATCCTCCGACCAGTTTGGTCAGCTCCACTTCGCTGTCCCCGAACTTTATCACTTTGCGTTCCGGGTGATTAACGGGTATCCCCGTGTTGGGGCCGCTCTTCACCTTGAGCGGCAAAGATTCGCCGCAGATGTTGATCTGTCTTATGTGCTTCACTCCGATAAGCGCGTTGAGCACCCTTTCCGTCGAGTCCGCGCTCAAAAGGCGGTCGGTGAATATCTTCACTTCCGGAAGCGGTGAACCGGCATATGTCGTCTTCATCGTTTTGGTACCTGTCATAAGGATCATACCTTCTTCGCTATTTTCTTGGCCTCCGCGCCAACGACCTGCATGGGAGTGCTGAACTCCTTCAGGTCACCGAATACTTCTTTGAACAGACCGGACGTTGCCTCAGCGGAGAATGTCTGCGTTCCGCCGTCAAGACAGTTGGCTGCCGTGACCGCAGGTATCAGTACACCTTTCGCGTGCTTCGTGACAACGTGGTTACCGTGGAACAGACCCGGTCCTCCGCCTCCGTAGATGGAGTGGGAGAAGAATGACATACCGACGCACACACCCATTGACCTTCCGTAATCAGCTGACGGAAGTCCGGTCTCGTGCTCCAATATATCGTTGTAGTACAAGACGGTGGAGGGAACACCCTGTGCCGCTCTTGCCGCGCCCACGTTCACCATGACCGCTGCGACCATTCCCACGGATGCGTATGCATTCCACATCGGAAGGTCGTCTGTTGTGTAGACCTTGTATCCTGACGGTAATGTCTCCTTCACGCGGATGACCTTGTCATCGATTGCCCTTTCCATAAGGGATTCGATGACAGTACCGACCGTACCGGTCTTGCCGTTCTTCTTGACTATGCTGTAGAGTATGTTGTTCGCGTTAAGTCCCTCGTACGCGAGCGCAAGCAGATGACCTCTCTCGAACGGGCCTATCGCGTCGCCCATCTCGAAGGCGCCGAGCTGCTCGAACAGTGCGGACAGTGCGACACCCTGCATCGCATTCCTGCTCACCAGTGCGACCACGTGGTTGGACATGATGTTCCTCAGCGCGAAACCGGCACCCTCGTTGTTCTGCGGAACCTCGAGTATTGACCTTACGTTAGCGCCCATGAACGTCATCGTCTGCGGGTATCTGCCCCAGACCGCGCCCTTTACCATGTTGGCCTTGTACATCGGAACTTTGAATTCATCGATGATCGCTTCCGTTACAGCTGCTGCGGTGGATGTGAATCCGGTTGTGTACTCCACACCTGCGGATAACCTCTCCTCGGGCACCACGACGACAAGGTTCTTGCCGCCGGACTTCAGTTCGACGACAGTTCCGTCACCGTCGGTGACCTGGACCATTTCTTTGACTGCTTTCGCAATCTTGCTAGCATTTGCGACCAGCGGGATGTCGATCTCTTTACCTTTTATAAAGCATCCGTCTCCGCCCATCTTACCGGATTTGAGAGCACTCTCGATACCGGCGAGGTTGACGGCTACAGTTCTTTTGGTCATAGAGGCGAGTCTCTTGATCGCGCCGTTGCGCAACGGACTGATGGCTTCCAGCGGAACGTCTTTCGCAATACGCTTGCCGCGGTCGTCATACAGGTCTATTACGTCCTTGTATTTTGGCATTTGATACCTCCATATCTTATAACTTCCCGGAACGGACTGATCCGCCCCGCTCCCCCTTGCAGAGGTGAGTAATGCCTCTCTACATATAAAATGTGCGTATTTATGAAAAAAATACACAATTGTTACGTCCAACTGTGCGTCTCTGTTATATAAACGAAACGACCAGTATAAAATTGTGACCGCCGTTAACTATTGTTTCACGGGCCTCTGAGCCTCGGCCCCTCGCGCTCCGGATCCATCGTCGATACCTCGAGACCGGGTATTATCATCCTCACCGAAGGCACCGAAACCTCGGGTCTTGTGAGATCAACGGCAATAACTTTGTCGAATCCGCACATGTCCAAATGTTCGAAGACGAGCTCGATATCATCAAGAACGTACGCTGTATCCAACCTCTCCATATCACTCAGACGAACGGTGCTACCAGAATCTGAGTACCACACTCTGTTAGCTTTTTTGACATTCTCGTAGCCCATCTCGCGGCTTATGTGCTGCAGTTTCGCGTTTATCTTGGAGCCGTGCTTGTGCGTCGTTCTTGATTGCGCCACTTCCGTCAAAGCGCGTATCGCCGCTATCTCCGGATTTAAATGCGTGCCTACGCCTATCGTCAGTAATTCCGGGTCCTTCGTAAGAACGTCATCGGCCGCGGCGCCTATCGTGGGTATCCCGATATCGCTCGTAAGATCTTTCAAATGAATTTCAACACCGCTGTCATTGAATTTTTTTATTAATTTGGCGCATAACGAACCCTCGTCAACAATAACGTCAGCATTCGCTTTTTCACGGTATTCGCATATCGACCACGCGTCCCTTTCAATTAACTCGAACATTGAATGCAGTATCGCCTCCTCCATCGTGTTGCCGGATGCTATCCCGTTAGTATGGAACCTGAACAGCTGCAGATCGCCGTCGGGAAAGTACGGATGATATACGGCGCACGCAGGAACCCATATATCCTCGCCTCGAAACAATTCATAACCGCGGCACCAGGCTATCACTTCGTTACGGTAATAGTTCATAACGCGCAGCGGTAATATCATTTCAGCCGGATCTAACGTGAATCCCGTTCCCATAGCTTCGTCCACCGTTCCGTATATTATCTCATCGGTATCGCGAAGTTCGGCGCTGTAGCGTTCCATCGCCTCCATGACCGCTGAAGCTTTGGCCTGCTCCGGCGTCGGCCCTTTGCCGTTATAGAATTTCATTTTGCCGTGGGCCTCGCTCATCCTGGCTATCGAGAACACCGGAATTCCGATATTGTCCTTCGCAGTTATATCCTCAAGAGGTTCAAGGCCTGCGGCGGACAATAACGGTAATACTCGTTTTAAAGTCTCTTCCGGGAGCATTGTTCTTATGCCCGTGTCGGCGGATGCCTTCGGGCAGCGTTGTAACTGCATGATATCACTTCGTTGGGTTCTCCGACCTATATAATTTAAGATCGGAATTCTCATCAATTACCAGACGTTCAACGAGTATGTTCACTTCAACGCTTCTGACGCTTTGGTTCTTTAATAAACGCGACTGTATCATTTCGTAAAGATCTTCCACATTCTTTGTATAAACTTCGCACACAAGATGGTGATCCCCGAATGACTTGTAAATGTAACGAACTTCAGGATATTTGCTCAGGTCGTCTATCACGAACGATACGGAAGAACCTCGGACCTGCATGCAGAGTATTGATTTTACTACGTCCAATTTTGACGGGTCTATCTCAAGCGAATGATTGGTTATCACTTTATCCTCTTCCAGCTTAGCGATCCTTCTGCTCACCGTCGCTTTGGATATTCCCAGCGCATCGCCTATCTGGCCCATCGATGTTCTCGAATCTTTTCTTAACATCATCAGGATGTCCGTGTCCTTGGCGTCCATCTCGTCGGTCATTAACGCACCGAACGTCGCAAAGGATTCAAAACATATAAAATGGACTGAGAGAACGGGAAAGGGCACATCATCTTTAACTTACCGGCGAACTCTGCGGCCGAGCGCTCTCTGATCATTGATCCGCTGACCGTATGTTCCTAACTCACGAGTTAGTAACTCACGAGTTAGGAAGATGATGATCTCATTTTCTGACAGCTGATGAGAATATTCCCGTCGCGGAAATTTGCTTTATCTTATCTGATCTTTGATCTGCCGTATGACCGAAACACCGTACAGCAACAATCCCGCGGCTCCGCTGAAAGGAGAAGAATAAAGAAAATGTTGGTAAGGGGTTTATCGGCTTTTACGATGCCGCTTCGTTGTTCACTTCTTCCTGAGAACGAAGAACCACAGCGCCACGATGACCACAAGGAAGACCACTGTTATCACAATGGCCCACCAGTACTCCTCCAGGAACGACTTGCTGTCATCCGCGGGAGGGGCCGGTGCCGGAGCAACGTCCATGGTTATGTTCTCGGCCGTCCCGTCCGTTGTGAACGGTCCCGGAAGGTCGCCGTCCAGCACATAGCCGTCCGCTTCGACACCGGTGACCGTTATCGTCTGTCCGTCGTACGCGTTCAGCTCGTATTCGCCGCTCGCGTCCGTTATTGCCGTGAACTCACCGTCTTCGGTCTCGTATGTCACCACGGCGCCTTCGATAGGTTCGCCGTCAGCGTCCAAGACTTTTCCGGTAACGGTGAACGGTATCCCTACGATGATGTCCACGCCTGCGGCGCTCTCTTCGAACACAATATCGTAGATGCTCTCGTCCACCACTATGTACCCGGTGCCTGCGTCAACGTTTGTTATCACCACGGTCTGCGGATAATACACGACTATGGTGTAAGTTCCGTCAGCGGTCACGATCGGAGCAGCTGCAACACCGTCGATCTCATACGTTATCGTCGCTCCCGTTCCCGTGCCGGTGCCTGCGTCGATGACCGTACCTCCGACAGTGACGGGTATGCCTACCTCGATGTCCGCATCGGATGTCGATTCGTCGTACTCGGTGCTGATGTCTGTCACCACTATGTACCCGGTGCCCGCGTCAACGTCGGTTATCACCACTGTCTGGCCTATGTATGCGATGATGGCATAAGTTCCGTCAATGGTAACGATCGGGTCAGCTTCAACGCCGTCGATCTCGTACGTTATCGTCGCTCCTATCTCGTCGCCTGTGCCTGCATCGAATATCGTACCTTCTACGGTGAACTCTATGCCCACGAGAATGTCCACGCCTTCGGCACTGTCATCTTCAAATACAATATCGAAGACGCTATCGTCAACTACAATGTACCCGGTGCCTGCGTCAACGTCGGTTATCCTTATCGTGTCGGTGGTATCCGCCACTATAATGAATGTGCCGTCCGTGAGAGTGAGGACATAGCCCGCAACTGGGGAAAGTTCATCTTCATTAATGATGAAAGATACCTCAACGCCTGCCATGCCGAGACCGGTGCCTGCATCAACAACCGTACCGGAGACGGTCAGTGCCGTCACCATTTCGATCGTTGCGCCGGTATCAACGCCGCCGGTAAGGGTCGAAGGCAGTGAATCCGCTGTGTAGCCTAACAACTCCACAAGGATCACATCGACCTCGTCCCCGTCTGCGACATGTATCGTATACTTGCCGCCGGCGTCTGCGTTCACATATGTCATGATACCGCTGTTGAGCGTGTACCATACGGTCGCGTCCGTAAGGTCGGCCGTGTCACCGTATTCTACAACAGTTATGACAATATCGGTCAGGGCGCATATCACAAGATCGACACCCGTATCATTCGTCGTTATCGGATAGTATGATTCCACTCCTTTCGTGGTAAATTCGCCGAGGACTCCGCCGACGGAAACATCAACGATACCGATCATCTCGACATTGTCGCCCTGATACGCGTCTATCGTGTATACGCTGCTTTCGACATCCGTTGTGCCTGCGACACCGTTTATCTCAAAAGAAACGGCCGCCACACCATCGGACACTGAGGTTGTATCATAGAATGATACTGCTCCGGATATTGTGACCGCTCCGCGTATATCGATATCCTCCCACGCGCTGACATCACTCAGGTTTATGACAACAGGCCAATCCGGCCTCACTGTGAAGTCTGAGGGCACTGCGGTGCCTGTGATGTTGTATATCTCCACCACGTCGTACTCGGACACGTCTATCTCATAGTGCCAGTTCGGACCGATCAATACGGACAATGGCACACCGTCACCGTTGATAGTATACCATACTGCCTCATCGGTCGGATCGGTTGCCGGCACAACGCCGTAGAACGAGACCTTTCCGGAAACCGTCTGCACGAAGTATATCTCAAAGTCCACCACATCAAGACTGGCGGTGTTCCTGTCGAATGTATCGCCGATCGGCCCGTCTATCTTATATTTCGCGTATATCGGGTCGGCTACGATGATGTCCGTGATGATAACTTCCTGAGCGTCGAACGCCGTTATCTTGTAATGTCCGTCCGTGATCTCTGCATACTGCAGAGCTCCCGAATCGATCGTGTACTCTACGAGCGATGCGTCGTCCACTGCGGTGCCGTCATCGTACAAAACATCCCCTTCTACGTAGAAGGGCGCCAGTCCCATGTACTCGTATTTAACAACCGAGATTGTTGCGGCATACTCATCAACATCGACATCGGCTGCGTGGAATATAATGCTGGACGAGGCCGAATCATAGTAACCTGTACCGCCGTCGCCGCCGCTGCCGCCTGCGTCGTCTGTTGCCTTATCTGCGCCGCCTGCGCCGCCCTCATAACCTGCGCCGCCG
>WRNI01000059.1 GCA_009776695.1 Methanomassiliicoccaceae archaeon | reverse complement strand
GCCGCCACCGCCGCTGAATCCTCCTCCGCCTCCTCCGCTGAAACCGCCGCCACCGCCGCCACCCGCGGAACTGCGGACGAACGCGGCGTACGATGATCTGCTTATCGCCTCGATGTTCGCGGACAGTCCGCCGGTATTGTGCAGCACACGGAGGTACGTGAGGTCACGATAACCGCCCGCGCTCAGCTGCGCCAAACGTATGTCCAGCTCTTTGATCACCTTGTCGGCGACGCCGAGCGCGGTCGCATAAACAAGATGCTTTTCCCACAAGGTGAGCTCCATCGTCCTTCTTTCGTTAATTAATGTCATATCGGTGTAGAATCTTTTCAGCGCCAGTGTCCGTGCGCGTTCGTTCTCTCCCTCCGATGTCAGCACGCGCGGTGTCCTTATCTTGGCGGACACCGCCAGGATGAAGTTGAAGAAGAGGGCGAACATCGCCGGCGCTATGTAATCGGTAAAATCAATGAAGATCGCGATGCCTATCACGGCAATTATCGGAGCGCATGCGATGACCGGCAGAAGGTCCGTGAAGCGGCCGCGCTCCGATAACGCTTCGTCAATGTATCCTTTGCTTTCGAATTCATTCTCGTCAGTTGTGAACAGGTCGCCGGCCGAAGAGATCCTGACCGCGTTCTTCATTTCGGTCAATGTTATCTTTTCCTTTTCCGTTCCCCTCATTCCGAGGAAGAGCATCCGGTGAACTTCCCTTTCGAACGCCGTCATCGGCAGATCGTTCCTGAGAGGAACGAACACCACCTCTTTGTCAGCGCCTTCCTCGATGGCGATGATGCCCATCACCGCAAGGTTCAGAACAGTGGCGGCGACCCTGTTCCCCAGATTTCCGCCGAACAGAACGTAATGATCGGCGAGGTGCGCCGATATGTTCGGTTTTACTGACGGGATGTCGCGCGTGTACGGATGCTTGAAAGAAGGTTTGTTGCGTTTTCTGAATTTTACCCTGTATATGAATATCAGTATGCCGGCGCAGACCATGAACGCGATAAGGATAAGCTGAACATTCGCGAGCATGATCGCCCGCTGCGTATCATCGTAGAATTTGCGTTCCTCGGCCATTATCGAACCGAATGTTCTTCCGGAGCTTTCGGTAATGCTGTAAAGGGACGTTTGTTTGGTGACGACGCGTATCTCGAACATCGTGAATGCGTCAAGGCGTGAACTTTTGAACACTGCGTCAGCCGTATCGCCGATGAACTCGCAGTATCCGTTAGGGTCTCCGTGCCCGAAGATGTATGTCTCGCTCTGCTCGCTTCCGGACGGCATGGTAACGGTGACCGTCAGATTATCAAGGTCATCCGAGAATGATGTGTACACCTTGTAATAAAATTCAACGCAGTCCTCATATCTTACAACGGCGTCATTCATCGTATAGCCGAACGTTACCTTATGCTCGCCGGAGCTTGCCCTTTTGTAAAATGCGTTGATCTCCCAGTCGCCGGATACGGGGTTCAGACCGTACGCATACGCAGGGAGGCCGATGCCGGAGTGCGACGCACTGACGCCGTCCGCGTATGTCATATGAGAGGCGGGGATATCATCTATCCAGCACTTTACGGATAGCGTGTCTACCATTTTCGCTTTATCGTCATTGAATGATACATACATCTCGCCGCTGCTCTCGGCGGACCATCTGAAATTATAAGTTTCCGTTACTGCCGCGGTGCCGTCGTCGTTCACGACGATCTCAACATCAGTTCTGTAATGATCGAAATTATCGTCTATCGTGTCGTCCGTCATCATGGCCAGGACGAATATCGTCCCTGCGAACAGGATGAAGATCCCGACAGCGATGACCGGCATCCTGTTCGTCATATCTGTCACCGATGTTAACGTAACGTTCAGAACGTGACCTTAACGTTCTCCAGCTCCTCTTCGGACGCATCAAAGAACTCCTCTTCTCTGAATCCGAACAGCGATGCGAATATGTTCCCCGGTATCTGCCTGACGGCGCGGTTGTACATCATCACCGCGTCGTTATAGAAACTGCGTGAAGCCGCTATCGCCTTTTCGATGCTCACAAGCTCGTTCTGCAGCATCATGAAATTCGCATTGGCTTTAAGATCGGGATACTGCTCGCCGAGCGCGAACAGCTTGCTCAGCATCTGCGTCAGCTGATTGTTAGCGTCCGCGAGTTCACGAACACTCTTCGCGGTGACGCCGGCGCTTCGCGCAAGGGTGACGTTCTCAAGCGTTTCTTTCTCGTGCTGCGCGTATCCTTTCACCGTCTCGACGAGATTCGGAACAAGGTCGAACCTCTTCTTGCACTGTATCTTTATCTCGCTGAGATTGTTCTCAACTTTCAGTTTCTTTTTCACGAAGCTGTTGTAGAACAATATCAATATCAGCACAAAGACGATCACGACCGCGATAAGGACGATCCAAAGTAATGACATGCCCGGTTTCCTCCTGTGATGACCGTATTCACATCACTTGATGCACATATATTAAGTCATTCATTTTTCCTGCGGGCTGTCCGCGGCATTCCGTTACTTCGCGCTGCGCCCGGCATCGTTCACCACATTTGCGAATTCTTCCACCGCGTCCGTAAGCATCCAGTCCGGGTCGCCTTTGTTTTTGCCGAACGGCGCCCTGCCGCCGAACGTTCTCATTATGAAGGCGGTGTTCCTCAGGTCCGCGGGTATGTTCTTTTCTATTATCTTATCCGCCTTCTCGGTCTGCGCGTTGGATATGAAGAACGCAACCTTTTTCGCAAGAAGCGCGTCGGCGTTCTCCTTCAGGAATTTTCTGAACGGCCTGTACGCGCCGCCCATGCGAATGCCGGAGCCCGCTATCACGATATCAAAATCATTCAGATCCGGAGCTCCGTCGTTCAGATCGTATATCGTAGCGTCAGGGATCCTTGATGCCAGTACCTCCGCGCATTCACGGCATGCGCCGCCTTTTGTCGAATATGCTATCAGCGTTCTCATGATACCATCGTCCGTCTGTTACGGTGTCAAAGGATTTAAAGGCGGTCAGGACCGCCCGGCCGTATTGCTTTTTCCGGTCATGGACGTGACCGTTATCCTGAGTACCGTTACGTCCGTCAGCATATTTTCGTCATAACCCGGTCTGCCGCTGAGGCCGTAACGTTTCATCAGCAGGTCCATGGCGCGCAGTTTCTCATCTTTGCCGGTGACCTTCGTTATGGTGCCGTTGCCCATGACGCTCTCGTACCCGTATGACCACCGGCATGCTGTCTCCGCTTTTACGACGCCGTATGAACGGTCGGCCTCAAAGCACACAATGTTGTTCTTTGCGATCATGTCCAGCTTTCTGCCTTCCGGGGCGCAGTGCACGTATATGTGAACATTTTTACCTACCGTTTCGAAGGCGAAGTTCATCGGTACGATGTACGCTGCGCCATCAGCGGAAAGCCCTATGCGTATGACCCCGCATTCGTTCAGCACCGCAAGGATATCCGGCGTTCCGGCTATCTCCCGGTCATTCCGTCTCATCTTCCGCCTTTTTCTTCTTCGGCCCGTTCTTTTCAGATCCGCCGTCCATTATCTTTTCAATAGGCTCTTTCCACGCGGCCCTCATATCTTTGACCGCCAGGCTTACAGACGACGCTTTTATCTTCATGCGCTCGCCGCCCGTCGTTCCGATGCGTACCGCCTTACGTCCGAGCGCCTTCTTGAACGCCGCCTCGTCGTCCTTAGCGACCTCGGCGATCCATCTCGTGTTGCTTTCCGAATACAATCTTACCATATCGGTGCCGCCGACCTTCGAAAGGTCTATATCGGCGCCTACGTTACCGGCGATGCACATCTCCGCCATCGCAACCGCAAAACCTCCGTCGGAACAGTCGTGGCAGCTTTTTACTATTCCCGCGTTCATAGCGTCAAGCAAACGGTCCATCGTCTTCTTCAGATTTGCCGGGTCAACGCCCGGGACCTCGCCCCCGACGCCTCCGAACTTGCGGAAGAGCAGCGAACCGCCCATTTCGTCTTTGGTATCACCGACAAGGAACAGCAGATTGCCCTTTCCTTTCAGGTCGGCGGACACCGCCTTCCTGCTGTCCTCTATCAGTCCCGTGCCTATTACCATCGGCGTCGGCAGTATGCACACGCCGTTCGACGATTCGTTGTACAAGCTTACGTTACCGGACGGTATCGGTACTTTCAGGAATTTTGCAACTTCCCCGAGACCTCTCACCGCCTCCCTCAATTCTCCGAGACGGTCCGGTCTCTCGGGATTGCCGAAGTTCAGGCAGTCCGTGAACGCATGCGGTCTTGCGCCCACTGCCACGAGGTTCCTGCACGTTTCGTCAATGCATCCCATGCCTCCGTGGTACGGGTTCGCCGCAACGAGCCACGGGTTGCAGCCGACCGCGACCGCAAGCCCTTTGAATGTTCCCGCGACCGGCATGATAATGCTCGCGTCCCCCGGCCCCCTGCCTGCGAGCGGTCCCGCGAATGTTCTTTTGCCTTTTTTCTCGAACTGCTTTATCGCCCATTCCCTGGACGATATGTTGAGATCGGAAAGCAATGCCATTATTATCTCGTTGTTCGGCGGGAGCTTCGCTATCTTCTCCTTAGACTTCGACGATACTTTCGGCAGAGTGTACGGCCTTTCGTAAACAGGCCCGCCGGTGAGGAACTCGAGGTCCATGTCAAATATCAGTTCGCCGTTCCAGAATATCCTCGTTCTCGGAACGTTCGTGCTCTTTCCGACCACGACCGCAGGCACCTTGTGCCTGCCGAATATATCGAGAACTTTCTTCACATCCTTCTCTTTGACGGCGAGCATCATCCTTTCCTGCGTCTCGGACACCCATATCTCCCACGGCGCCATGTCCGGCTCGCGGAGCGGCGCTTTATCGAGGTTCACCTCGGCACCGCATTTCGCGCCCAATGCCATCTCGCCGACGACGCAGCTCAGCCCTCCGCCGCCGAGGTCCTTCATCCCCGTGACAAGACCTGCCTGGTTCGCCTCGATGGTCGCGGCGAGAACGAAACGTTTCGGTATCGGGCTGACGCCGTGCTTCGCTCCTTTGTTCTCGGCGGCCGCGGAAAGATCGGCCGATGCAAAGTTCACGCCGTGTATGCCGTCGCGCCCGGTCGGCTCGCCGCACAGTATGAAAACCTCGCCGGGACCGCCGACGAAGTTGTTCCTTAATTCTTTGTTCTTCACGATGCCTAACGCACCTACATTCACTAAGCAATTACCGGTGTAACGGTCATCAAAGAAGAACGCCCCGGAGACCGCCGGCACCTTGACGGTGTCGCAATAATCGCCGGCACCTTTCGCGGCCAGTTCCAGCAGTTCCTTGGGGTGCTTCGTCCCCTTCGGTAATTTTTGTTTTGTGTCGATCATCCCGAAGCAGAACGGATCTATGACCGCAACGGGCTCCGCGCCCATGCATACCACGTCCCTCAGGATACCGCCGACGCCGGTGGCGGCGCCGCCGTACGGTTCCACCGCGGACGGGTGGTTATGACTCTCTATCCTTATCGCGTAGCCGTATCTTTTATCGAATCTCATGATGCCGGCGTCGCCCCTCGACATCACGTCTGGATGGTCAATGCCGAAGACGTACTCCTTCAGTATCGATTTGGAACTTTTGTAGCAGCAGTGCTCGCTCCACGCCTGCCCGATCGACTGCAATTCAATATCGGTGGTATCCCTTCTCTCCGAGATGAAATGTTTCTTTATCTGCTTCATCTCATCGACAGAGAGACCGAGGTCCAGCTCCTTCGATATCTTTTTCAGGTCTTCGTCCTTGGCATCCCTTATCCTTATGTCGTAGAGTTGGAAGGGAACTTCGCGCTTTATTATCATCTTACCCGGGGCCATAACATCACCATATCACCGTGAGCGTATCCTGACGACATTGCGTAAAAGTGTCGGGGGTCATCGGGATGTTCATCTCACACCTGTCCCGACCATGCATTTAATGCTTTAATTATGTTTTGTTCGCCTCTCGGCGCGCATCATGCGCACGGCAGCGTCAGCGGAGGCGTTTGCGCATAACCTTGCTGCGTTCCGTGAACTCAAGATGCCTGTAGAAGCCGTCCGCCGCGTTCGCGGACCCGACGTTCAGCGTCATCATCATTAGCCCGTTCGTTATGCACCAGTCCTCCGCGCATTCAATGAGCGCCCTTCCGAGACCCTTTCCGCGCAGTTCCCCGTTAACGTAAAGACCAAGCAGATATCCGGTGTCCTCGCACGTGAACTGATCGCGTGAGATGCCCATCCAAAGAAGGCCGGCGCTCTCGCCGTCAGCGTCGAGTATGAACAGCTCGGAGCGCATCATGCCGCCGTCGATCGCTATTGACGTTACGCCGAGTATGTCGTCCATCCAGATGTCGGAAAGCTCCGCTTCGCTGCCGGGAACGGACAGAAGTATGCTTTCTTTCATCGAGGCCATAACGTACGCCCTGTCGTCATCACCGGCGGCCCTGAGTATATATCCGTTCACCGGGAAGCAAAGTTCCGTCATGTGTTTCGTATCGTGCTCATCATTAATTAACATGGCCGCCGCATTTCCGGAACGTTACGGAAGGCGTTCGGCAAGAGGGTCGGCCAAGAGTGAACATTTATATAGAAGAACAAACTTTAGCCAAAACAGATTCCAAGATATAATGGAGGTATGAAGACAATGGGTATGGGTAACGCGCCTATATTGATACTTAAAGAAGGTACCAAGAGAGACAAAGGAAAAGATGCTCAGTTCAACAACATCGCGGCAGCAAGAACAATATCTGACGCGGTAAGAAGCAGCCTCGGTCCGAGGGGAATGGACAAGATGCTCGTCGATTCGATGGGCGACGTGATAATCACGAACGACGGCGTGACGATACTGAAAGAGATAGACGTTCAGCACCCGGCGGCGAAGATGCTCGTCGAAGTTGCAAAGACGCAGGACGCGGAGGTCGGCGACGGGACGACGACATCCGTGATAATCGCAGGCGAACTTCTGAAGAAGGCGATCGACATGGTCGATTCCAGCGTCCATCCGACGATAATCGCCTCCGGTTACAGAATGGCGAACGCGAAGGCGCAGGAGATACTTGTGGACGTTTCAACGAAAGTGTCCGTGAACGATGACAAATTACTGAAAAAGATAGCCGAGACGGCGATGATAAGCAAGCAGGTCAGCAACTCCAAGGAGTTCTTCGGCGATCTCGTTGTGAACGCCGTGAAAACGATAGTCGAGAAAGGCGACGACGGAAAGCTTACCGCGGACCTGAGGAATATTCAGGTTGTGAAAGTTGCGGGCGGATCGATGGATGACACGTTCCTCACGAAGGGACTGATAATCGACAAAGAGCCCGTTCATCCGTCAATGCCAAGGCTCATAAAGAACGCCAAGATAGCGTTAATGGACGCTCCGTTCGAAGTTAAGAAGACGGAGATAGACGCGAAGATAGAGATAACCGACCCGAGCCAGCTGGGCGCGTTCCTCGCAGAGGAGGAGAACATGCTCAGGAAGATGGTCGAAAAGATCAAGGCGGCGGGCGCGAACGCGGTGTTCTGCCAGAAAGGTATTGATGACCTGGCGCAGCACTTCCTTGCAAAAGAAGGGATATACGCGGCAAGGCGTGTCAAGAAGGATGACATGGAGAAACTTGCGAAATCGACGGGCGCCAGCATAATCAATAAGTTTGACGAGCTGGAGAAGGCGGACCTCGGTTCCGCGGGTCTTATCGAAGTGAAGAAGATGCAGGAGGACGAGATGACATTCGTCACCGACCTCAAGGATACGAAAGCTGTGTCGATACTCATACGCGGCGGAACGAAGCACGTGATCGACGAGATCGAGAGATCGCTCATCGACGCGTGGAGCGTTGTCAAAGTTGCCATCGAGGACGGAATGATGGTCACCGGCGGCGGATCGACAGCTGTCGAACTGGCAATGAGGCTGAGGGAATATGCGGCGTCCGTCGGAGGACGCGAGCAGATAGCGATAGACGCATTCGCGTCGGCAATGGAGATCATTCCCACAACGCTTGCCGAGAATGCAGGTCTTGACCCAATAGATATACTCATAGAGATGAGGAAGCAGCACAAGGCCGGCAAGAAGTACGCGGGCCTTAACCCGTTCACCGGTAAAGTTGAGGATATGATGAAGCTTGATGTCATCGAGCCGTACAGGATCGGGAAGCAGGCTATCAACTCGGCAACGGACGCGGCGGTCATGATCCTGAGGATCGACGACGTCATCGCTGCGCGCGGCTCGCCGATGCCTGCGGGCCCGCCGGGAGGAATGCCTCCGGGCGGCATGGACATGGACGAATAAACAGAAAAAGGGGTCGAACC
>WRNI01000058.1 GCA_009776695.1 Methanomassiliicoccaceae archaeon | reverse complement strand
TATATCCGGAAGAGCACCGAGGCGACCATCAAGGAATATGGCATTAAGTTGGTCGCCAGTAAATGACGTGTGAAGTGCTGACATTTTGTCAGCAGTTGAGAATGACCGCACTTGACAACATGGTGCGCATGACCGCCGTTCTGATCGGAACGTATTCTGAATGCATATGAGCGTTCGCCGGGCAACCGATAAAGGTCAAAGCTCCTCTTTCAGAAGAAAGTCCGCCAGATGAATGCTCACGATGCCGTTCCTGTTCTCGTTCCAGTATCTGTCGGTTGTCACGACATATTTCGGGTGATGGTCCTTTATACTTTCCAGCGGAGAGAATTCTCTCTCCACCGTATCGTCATTCCTGAGTTCGGTGCACACCTGAATGTATACTCTGCTGCCGCCCGTCCTCGTTGCAACGAGATCAACTTCTTTTTTATCGGCCTTGCCCACGCAGACTTTATATCCGCGCCTGATGAGATCGTTGTGAACTATGTTCTCCAATATCCCGGGCCTGTTGGCGAGTCTCATTCCGCGCACAGCGTACTGAAGCGAATGGTCCGCCAGATAGAATTTGTCATTGCCCTCCAGCAGCCTCCCTCCTTTGATGTCATACCTTTGCGCCCTTCGTATGATAAAAGCACTTTCCAGATAGCCGATATAGCTGCTCACAGTCTCATAATCTACTTTGTTACCTGTGCTTTTCAGGTGATCGGAGATCCTCTTTATTGAAAGAAAGCTTCCTATGCTGTCGTAAACGAATGCTATGATCTTGTTCAGGAGAGGAGAGTTCTTCACCTTGTATCTTTCCACAACGTCCCTCAGAACGGCAGACGACTGTATATCGCTGACCACCTGTCTCGCCTGCTCATCGGTGAGTTCCGTGACAGAGAGCAGAGGGAATCCCCCGATGGCGATGAATCTGTCCAGCAGTTCATATCTGTCCGTTACGTTTTTCTCAAGGCCCGACCTCTTTCTGAAATCAATGAATTCCGGGAATGACAGCGTTCCTGTTTCGAATGCGACGTATCTGCCTGAAAGGAATGTTGCCATCTCACCTGACAGCAGCTTTGAATTGGAACCCGTAATGTANATGTCAGCNCTCTTCAGCCTCANTGAGTTGACGCTCCTCTCCCATCCGGTGACATCCTGGACCTCGTCAAGAAATACGAAATACCTTCCGTCCTTCTTCATCAGCCCTTTGAGATATTTGTTCAATTCCTTGTATGTGGTCAGGTGATCAAGGTCAGAGTCCTCGAAATCAAGGTAAATGACATGTTCCTCGTCGGTCTGTCTCAGTGCGTCCCGTACCAATAATTTCATTATCTTTGATTTGCCGCATCTTCTGATACCGGTGATTATCTTGATCGGCTCCTTGCCGAAATATCCTTTGATCTTGTCTGTGTAGATCGTTCTCTCAATCAGATCTTCCATGTTACTCTTTGCGGAGATATGTTTATGGGTATTTTATACTTGTCAATTGTTCACGGGTTACCCGTGAGCAGTGCCTGATTTTACCCAACTGTTCACGGGTTACCCGTGAACGAATGGTCGTACGTTATATGAGGGCCGTCAGCACTCATAGGGCTCATCATGTGTCAGCCTCGGATGATCTTCATCCGGCCCTCACCGTGTGATATGATACCGCCTATTTCACTTCTGTCATCTTTATCAGAGGTTCTTTGGCGCGTTCCATCGTATCATCATCGATAGATATCTCGGGCGACATCGTCTCCAGCGCTTTGAGTATTGACGATAACGATGTCATCTTCATTACGGAGCAGATAGCGTGATCGATGAAGTAGAATCTTTTTCCGGGGCATTCCTTCGTCAGCCGGTGCTTCATTCCGATCTCCGTCGCCATTATGAACTCCTTTTTATCGGATGCCTTTGCGTACGCTATCATCTTTTCAGTTGAGCATACGGCGTCCGCGATGTTCAGCACGTCCGTTCTGCATTCCGGGTGGGCTATGACAACAGCGTCCGGATGTCCTTCCCTGAGATCAGCGATGTTCTTCTCGGTGATCGACTGGTGTATCGGACAGTAACCGTTCCAGGGTATGATGTTCTTTGACGGAACCTTTGATGCTACGTAGGCACCGAGGTTCATATCGGGAACGAAAATCACATCTTTTTCTTTCACCGATGATACTATGTCGACGGCATTCGATGATGTGCAGCAGACGTCCATCTCCGCCTTTGAGGATGCCGTACTGTTCACGTATCCGACGACGCACGCATCCTTGTGACATTTTCTTGCGTCGCGTATCTGCTCGGCGGTGCACATGGATGCCATCGGACATGCTGCGTATTCTTCGGGAATTATCACTTTCTTCTTCGGATTAAGTATCTTTGCGCTTTCCGCCATGAACGTGACGCCGCAGAATACTATCGCATCCGCATCCGTGCCCGACGCGATGATCGAAAGCCCCAACGAATCGCCTACATGGTCTGCAATATCCTGAACCTCCGGTAAGCAATAATTGTGCGCCAGTATCACTGCTTTCCGATCATTCTTCAGCGCGGCGATCCTTTCCCTTGTGGATGTCATTCGGTGCCCTATCACACATGTATTAAAAAAAATATTCGGAACAGAACGATGGGACGCCCAAGCGTCAGTACGTTAAGAGAGTTAGGCTACATGTAGCGAATATAACCAAATACTCATGGAACCTGTTGCGTATGCAGGTGTCAGAACAATGGCGAAAATCAACGTTACAGGTACAGACATATCGGTTATAACAATAGAAGATTCCGATTACATCTCTCTTACAGACATGGCGCACAGCCAGATGGAGGAACATATTATCTTTAAGTGGCTCAGCCTCAAGAACACGGTCGAGTATATCGGCGAATGGGAGGCTCTGTACAATCCTGATTTTAATTACACCGAATTCGGTACAATTAAAAACTCTGCCGGGAATAATAATTTCGTTCTGTCAGTAAGACAGTGGGTCGAACGGACGAATGCGATCGGGATCACTGCAAAGGCGGGGCGGTACGGCGGCACATATGCGCACAAAGACATTGCGTTCCATTCGGTATGTGGATAAGTCCGCGGTTCCAATTACTATTGGTCAAAGAGTTCCAGCGCCTCAAAGAGGAAGAGCAGAGATCGCTGGGCTGGTCGGCGAGGCGAGAGTTGGCGAAGATCAATTATCATATCCACACCGATGCCGTCAGGCACAATCTTATCCCTGCCGAACTTACTCCGCAACAGACATCCGTCATATATGCGAACGAGGCCGACGTTCTTAATGTTGCGTTGTTCGGCATGACGGCAAGAGAATGGCGCGAAACGAATCCAAAAGTAAAAGGCAACATTCGTGACCACGCCACGATCAATGAATTGATATGCCTTTCGAACATGGAGAATTTGAACGCAGTTCTCATTAACGAAGAGGTTCCTCAGAGAGAACGCCTGGTTAAACTGAATCAGACGGCCATTCATCAGATGAAGATCCTGACAGATACAGAAAAAAGGAAACTGCTGAAATGATCGCCCTGTGAAACGGAGATTGAGATCCGCTGCCTGCTGCGGTCAGTGCCCCGCGGAAATGTTTGCACCCTCGAAAACTCTGATCATGGACAACTATAAACCGTTCCTTTGCATTGCGGTCATTGATGGCATCAAGGGACGAAAAAGCATCGCGCAAGTTCAAATGCTCCGACAGAGAACGGGCGATATTCGAAGCGGGCATAAAAATGGGGACGGTGTACCACCAGTTCGTCGGCACCCCGTTCAACTCCACCAACGTGAAAGTTCTTGAGGAAGCTATCGAACGTTCTATAGCGGTACAGCCGTTCGTTGAATCCGTCGCCGTAAAGATAGCCGCCGGCAAGGACACACGCATCGATACATATGATTATCATTCCCTGAGAGGGGAGATGATAGACGCCGTCGTTAAGATAAAAGTTAACGATACGACGGTAACGGCGGAGATGAGGTACGATCCCGAACTGAGATATCCGTTAATGTACGTGTCAGAAGTTTCCTGACGGTATACGAACTTTTTTTCGTAATGGATTTAATATATAGATGGACATACAGGTACGGGCGAACCTCTGGAGAGTTGAAATGATAACTGACATCAAGATAGGCATTACCGGCCTTCCGGGAGCAGGGAAGACGAAGACCCTGCTGCGCGTCATCGAGATGCTCAGTTCCGAGGAACTGAAGATAGGCGGCATGATCAGCGAGCCTATAGCCGACGGCCGCCGTAAGGTGGGATTCTCGGTGCGCAACATCATAACAAAAGAAAGTCAGGTATTTGCGCACATGAACATCGAGTCCAGGATAACGGACGGGAAGATGGGCGTCGACCTTGCCAAATTTGAATCGATCGCGGTGAATGCGATACGCGATGCGTGTGAAACGTGCGATATCATTGTTATCGACGAAGTTGGTAAAGTGGAGGTTGAGAGCCAGGCGTTCATCGATGCCGTCAAATATGCGCTGGACGCGGGGAAGCCTATGTTACTTACGCTTCACAAGAAATCAAGGAACCCGCTGCTTCAGGATATAAGGAGAAGGGATGACGTCAGGATACTTGAGGTGACGCCCACTAACAGAAATCTTTTGCCGCACAAGATCATCCGGCTGATGAACGGAGAAAATATGTGATGCCCGTAACGGAGATATCTGAGGGAAGAACAAAACTTATCGTGCCCGCGGAGCATTCCAGCGGCGGTCCGGGAAAGAGAACGTCGTCCGTATTCTTCAACGAACAGATGGCGTTCAACCGCGACGTGAGCGTGATGTTCCTCCGCGCCCTTGAAAAGGATGTGAGCGTCGCGGACGCCATGTCCGCGACCGGCTCCAGAGCGGTAAGGATCGCTAACGAAGTTCCCAATATATCGGACGTCGTTGCGAACGACGCCGATCCGGCGGCCGCCGAACTTATCGCAAAGAACATTGCTCTCAACGATCTGAACAACTGCCGCGTTTCCAATAAAGATCTGAACATACTGCTTTCCGAGGAGACGTTCGATCACGTTGATATCGACCCGTTCGGGTCGCCGGCGCATTATCTGCAGCCTGCGATAAAGGGATGCAGAAAGAATGGTATCTTAGCGATAACGGCAACGGACACGGCGCCTCTTGCCGGCGCTCACCGCGGTAAATGCGAACGCCGCTATCGTTCAAGACCGATAAGAGGGCCGATGTGCCACGAAATGGGTTTACGGATACTTATGAGCTCGATAGCATACGAACTTGCGAAGTTCGACAGAGGTATGGAACCGATGCTCTCCTTCTACGCGGACCACTACTTCAGAACGTACGTTCGGATCACAGAAGGAGCGAGGAACGCCGACAGGACGTTATCGAAGATCATTTACGTGAAATACGAAAGAGATACGCTGGAACGCTCATATTCTTACGAACGCGATAAAGAATACGCGTACGGGCCGTTCTGGGGCGGTAACCTCCACGATTCGGCGCACCTCAGCAATATGAACGCGTCATTCACCGCCGAGGAAAAACGGTGCCAAAAAATGCTGAACTTGTGGAAAGAGGAACTTGACACGGTGCCGTTCATCTATGACATCAGCGAACTGTCATCGTTCCTCAAGATGTCGCCGCCTCCGATGACCGATATGATAGATGCGCTCAGCGATATCGGTAACGCGTCGATGACGCACGTTTCACCGACGTCGTTCAAGACCGATCTCGGTCTTGACGATATTATCGCGGTCTACAAAAAAATACCTAGGCACTGAATTAAATAGATATCCGCAGATGATGCCCTGCCTGAATTAACAAAGAGAAGGCAAGATGTGTATCAATATGGAAAAGAAGAAGATGTTCGAAGTGATGGCAAAGAACCCTGTGTTCTTCCTTGCGACCGCTGACGGTAACGAACCGCGGGTCAGGGGCATGATGCTCTATAAGGCGGACGATGACGGCATATACTTTCACACAGGTCCTTTCAAGGACGTTCACAAGCAGATGGTAAAGAATCCCAACGTGCAGCTTTGTTTCTTTGACGCGGCGGAAGGAATACAGGTACGTGTCCGCGGAAAGGTCGAGATCATAAACGACGATAAACTGAAGGAAGAGATATCGAACCACCCGTCCAGGGGTTTCATGCAATCGTGGAAGGAAGGAAAGACAAAGCAGGAGTTCCTTGATTTCTTCTCGGTCTTCCGTCTCAGGAACGGCATAGCGAACGTCTGGACATTCCAGTCGAACTTCGCGCCGAAAGAAGATATCCGGCTGTGATGAAGCGGACAGGAACATCGCTCCGGGCCGCGTGAAGAGATCTTTGCATAATGAGGATCTTCACCGAAAACACCATAAAACTCAGTTGCCGCAGATCTTGCGGCAACTGTTGCAAATTTTGCAACACATGTCACGAAGCGGTTCTGCGAAGGTGATCAGAGCGTCGCCTTCCTGAACTTCCTTTCAAGCGAGTTCAGCGGGCGCGTCGCGTCGATGCCTACTTTCCATGTCGTTCCTTCAGCGCTCGGATCGAGCGACGAACCTGCTGCGCCCTCTATCCTTATCATCCTGTCCGCCTGAAACCTCGTTGCGACGGCCCATTCCACCTGACGGTCATCGAATATGTCGATGTCGTCGTCAACGATGATCACCTGCTTCATTGACGGGTGGCCAGTGAACGCGGCCATTATGGCGTTCATCCCGTCGCCGGGTTTGTTCTTTGTTATCGATACGATGCCGTGAAGCCAGCAGCATCCTCCCTCTGTCAAACGGACGGCGTGCGTCCTCGGCACCGCCTGGCGGACGGTCTTCAGCATGACCGGTTCGCGAGGAAGCCCCATGAACAGATAATGTTCATTTCCTCCGGGCAGTAACAGATGGAACAGCGGCCTGTCGGACGTCCATATCTTGTCCACTTCGATGACAGGCTGCGAGCGCACGTTATCATACGTTCCCGTTATATCAACGAACGGGCCTTCCTGCATCTCCTTCATCGTTATCCTCGCTTCAAACACATAATCTGAATCCGCCGGCACCAGAAGACCGTTGTCGCATTTTCCCACTTCAAGCGGCTGCTTTGATGACGCTTTGCACATTGATGATGCTATCTCCAATTCATCCGTTCCGTAATCGACCGATATCGCCGCGGCGAGAAGTACTTCCGGTCTTACGCCGATGCATATCGATATCTTCAGTTCTTTGCCGGCGGCCTTGGCCGCCTTATGCATCGTATAAAGATGACGGGGAACAAGCCTCACCGCGATCTTATCTTTACCGGCTATCATCATCCTGTGGAACGAGATATTACGGACGCCTTCCCATTCCGCTATTATCACACCTGCCGTTATGTAACGTCCGCCGTCCTCCGGGAAGTACTTCGGAATAGGCAATGATGTAAGATCGACAGGAATGGAATTCTTTCTGAACGCGGGCTTTTCAGCAACTTTCACAGGTTTCGGATCGGCTATCGCGTTGGATAAATGCTGAACGATGTGCGACTCCCCTATATTCATGGCGGCGGCGATCTTCGCCCTCGTTGAGAACAGATTCCCAACGGCCTCCCCTCCGTTCAGCGACTTGAAATAGAACGTCCTGTCCTGGTCGCCGAGCAATACCTTCGCAACCGCTGTGGAATTGGGGTCAATTTTCCTGTCGTTCGTAACCGCATCGGATGTCAAGAACTTCCTGATGGACATGATATCGTTCATGTTATCCTTGATATTTAATATGAAGGTCGTCACGTACCGTCATCCGCAATGTTAACGTAACGCTGCCGATAAGAGGCCGCATAATGTCATACCTTTTCTTTTTCCGTGATGATAAAAAAACAGATGCGGACGGGGTTGCCCCCGTCCGTTAATAATGTTTCAGATCTTCGGCCGCAGCACGAACATATATACGGCAAAGGCCGCCAGCGCCGCGACCGCGATGACCGCGACGATCAGTAACGTATTGCTGCCGCCGCCTCCGCCCGCGACGGATCCCGGTGCTTTGCCTTCATTCTGCGGGCTGAAATAGAAACAGCAGCCGTCGTCCTCAACATTCCATCCTTCGGAAGGGAAAGACGGCAGAATGTCCGCACCGATCACCTTGGTCTCGTCCGTGAAATAATTGTTTCTCACGTCGAGGTAATAAAGCGCGTCCAGACCGGTCACATCAAGCGATGTGAGATCGTTGCCGGAACAATCCAGCCATTCCAGCTTGGTGTTCTTTGAAACATCCAGCGCGGTCAGGCTGTTCTCGGAACAACCCAGCTCATACAGCTCGGTGTTCTTTGAAACATCCAGCGCGGTCAGGCTGTTGCTGTCGCAATACAAATACCTCAATGCGGTGTTCTTTGAAACATCCAGCGCGGTCAGGCTGTTG